>NZ_JBIVHR010000051.1:0-44154 GCF_044749305.1 Pseudomonas sp. NPDC089534
CCCACAGGAGCCTTAGCACGGCAGACTCGCACTGCAATTCGTCCGCGGTCGACGAACAAATCCCCCACCCATGCATTTGTTGCAAACAGGTCTACGCTCCTCCCATTCCAACCTGGAGCACCCGCGATGATCCGAGCCCTGCTGATCGCTTCCCTGCTGTCTGTCGTCAGTCTCCCGGCGCTTGCCGACGTAACGCCGTTCCCGGCGTCGTTCAAGACGCAGGACATCGCGGTCGAAGGCGCGAAAATCCATGTGCGTGTGGGTGGCAAGGGGCCCGCCGTTGTGCTGCTGCATGGGTTCGGCGACACCGGCGACATGTGGGCGCCGCTGGCCGCCGACCTGGCCAAGGATCACACCGTCGTCGTGCCTGACCTGCGCGGGCTGGGCTTGTCGTCGATGCCGGAGAGCGGCTACGACAAGAAAACCCAGGCGGGCGACGTGCATGCCGTGCTGACCGCGCTCGGCATCAAGAATGCCGTGATCATCGGCCACGACATCGGCACCATGGTCGCCTTCGCCTATGCCGCGCGTTATCCGCAACAGACCGACAAACTGGTGGTCATGGACGCCCCCGTCCCCGGCATCGCGCCGTGGAACGACATCGTGCGCTCACCCATGCTGTGGCACTTCGACTTCGGCGGCCCGGACATCGAGCGCCTGGTGGCCGGCCGCGAACGCATCTACCTCGACCGCTTCTGGAACGAATTCGCCGGCGACCCTGCCAAGGTCGATGAAGGCATTCGCCAGCACTACGCCAAACTGTACGCCCGCCCCGGCACCATGCACGCCGCCTTCGCCCAATTCCGCGCCATCCGCCAGGATGCGGTCGATAACGAACCGGTGATGAACGCGAAACTGACGATGCCGGTGTTGGCCATCGGCGGGGAGAAATCGTTTGGGGCCAATGAAGCGATTGTGATGCGCAATGCGGCTGTCGATGTGAAGGAACTGGTGGTTCCGGGTGCGGGGCATTGGTTGATGGAGGAAGCGCCCGGGGTGGTGCTTGGGGCGGTTCGCGGGTTTGTTGATAAGGGGTGAATGGCATCGGCTATGTGTTGGAGTCGAAGCCGGCGACCGTGCGGTCGCCGGAACGGCTCTGGGTATCAATTTCCGCCGTGAGGCAGGAACACGCCACGGAATCGCATCTTCCCGGAGGAAAGGCGTTCATAAGCCTCCGTGGCTTGGTCAAGCGAGAAGGTTTCGACAATAGGCTTGACCTTGCCCTTCGCGGCCAGGTCGAGAATTTCGGCGAGATAATGCTGTCCGCCATGCGTGGAGCCAACCACCCGTTGGCGCATCATATGGAATGGCTTGCCGTCGGACGGAATTGAAAACGGCTTGCTGAAGTCGAGCCCGCAAAGGACGATGCGACCGTCCGGATTGACTCCCGCGAGCGCCTTTTCGGCGGTTTTGAAGTCGTTGGTGGTGATCAGCAGCACATCGGCACCACCGACCGCCAAGAGCTCCTCGGCATTGGTAACGACGTGGTCGGCACCCAAGTCGGTCGCAAGCGTGTGCTTGTCTGGGGAATGCGTGATCGCGATGGTCTCGAATCCGCACGCCTTTGAGAACTGCAAGGCGACGTGGCCCAACCCTCCGATACCCAGTACCGCGACCCTGTCGCCAGGTTTTGGCTCCGCGTCCCGCAGGCCGCTCCAGGTGGTATAGCCCGCGCACATCATGGGCGCGGCGTCCGTGTAGGACAGACCATCGGGCAACAGTACGGTGCCTTCCGCAGAAATAGCGATGTACTCTGCGTGCCCGCCCTGCGACGCGAAACCGGTCGTTCTGGGCGAAACGCAGTTCATCGCCGTCTGGCCGGTCAACGGGCGGTTCTGGCGGCAGTACGGGCATCGACCGCACGAGGATTGTACCCAGGTGGTGCCGACTCGGTCTCCGACCTTGCGTGTGTGGACACCCGCACCGACTTCGACGATTTCGCCGACTACTTCGTGACCCGGGGTCTGGGGATAAATGTCGCCGCCAGCCCCCTGTGTTGCCCACACGTCCGTGTAGCACATGCCGGAGGCGTGAACCTTCACCAGGACCAGCCCGGGCTCTGCCTTGGGCATGGGAACCTCGTGAACCTCCCAGGGTTTGTTCGCGCCGGTCATCACAACGGCCTTCATTTTCATGGCATTTTCCTTTCGATCAGGTGGTCATTGCTGCTAGCGCTGCGGACGAGATGCTCTGAGAGCTACACCGGCCATTTTGGATCCGCGATGCTGCAGCTTCATTCGAGTCTATGGGTCATTGACTGTCGCGACAATCTGGTCAATATTTGCTTCCATGATGAAAGTAATTCACCAATCCAAGGGCAATGACCTGTCGGCCTTTGCCGCATTCTTAGCGGTCGCAGCCCACCGAAGTTTCCGCAGCGCCGCAATCGATCTCGACATGACGCCCTCGGCGATCAGTCACTCGATCAAGGCTTTCGAACAACGATTGAACGTCCGTCTTTTCAACCGGACGACTCGAAGCGTCTCCTTGACCGAGGCGGGAGAGCGCCTGGCCGTAAAACTAGGACCGGCAATGGCCTCAGTTGAAGAAGCCGTGCGGGAGCTGGAGGGCAATGACCACGCCCCCAGCGGCACGGTGCGAATCAATGCCAGTGAAGGCGCCATCCGGTTGGTACTGTGGCCAGTGCTTGCGCGCTTTTTGCGCGAGTATCCTCGCGTCCATCTCGATGTATTCAGTGACGGCAAGCTGAGCGATATCGTTGCCGATGGTTTCGATGCGGGTATCCGATTAGCGGAAGCTGTACCAAAAGACATGGTGGCCATCCCAGTCATGGGAGAGGTTCGCTTTGCGGCGGTGGCGTCGCCCGAGTACTTCGAACAACGCGGATATCCAATGGTGCCGCAAGATCTGTATGACCATCATTGCATCCGCTTCCGGTTTGAAAGTGGTGCAATCTACCGATGGGAGTTTGAGCGCCATGGCGCTGTCGAAAGGATCAACGCTCCCGGCCCTCTTACATTGACTGATCAACCGTTGATGGTGGAGGCAGCAATTGATGGAATAGGCATCGCCTTTGTGCCCGACCATCTTGCAGCAAATGCGCTCAAGGACGGCCGACTCAAACGAGTTCTGGAAGAGTGGTGTCCCGCGTATCCGGGGCTGTGTCTCTATTACTCGGCGAATCGCCATGTACCCTCCGGCCTGAGAGCGTTGATCAATATGCTGACTGAAACGCGGGCCGGCAAATAGACTACTTTGCGCCTAAAAGGCAGCGGGCCGGTTGAAACCAATCCGTGGCTCTTGGAGCGTTAATGTGCTGCCTGTACGAAGATTGATAGCGGCTAACATCTGAGGGGCAAAATGCAAATAAACCGCCTGCTGAAGAAGCGGCAACTGAATGTGCAGGAGCAGAATGCTGTAACTGCCCATCGCCTGATGAAAACCGCAAGTTTCTGGCGTGATGCCGGTGTTCCCGATGCCTTGGCACGTTTTGGCGAGAGCCAAGGCATTGATTGGTCAGAAACCGTCGTACTTGACCTTGAGATCGACTTTCCTGGAATGCCACGCCTTTATGGTTTGATACTCAATCAAGCGGAACGATTCATCGCGTTTGAAATTGAGACGGACAGTGGTCATCAACATGTTGAAGGTGTGAGCCAATGGGAGGACGTGTCCGCTCAACAGAACTATACGGTCTCACAGCGAGGTACTGGCAAAGGCTTTGCGGTGATTGCTTTACAGGTCAGGTGTGAAGTTCTTGCGTAGCGACAGGCTCAGATTGTCATGCAAAGGATTTGAAAGTGATGCGTCCCTGATTGTTAACAGCAGGGCTGGCTACAGACAGTTATTGGCCGACTTCTGCCCTTCGTGGTGGGCAGCAATCGGCAGTTTGCTACCAATCAAGATCGCCCCAGGACTGTAAAAAACCCACAAATCCACCTCCCCTCGCCCCGCCATCCTCAATACAAAGCCCTGATCACTCAGGGCTTTGTCATGTCTGGCACTCTGAAAACCTCTCACCTCGCCAAATCTGCAAACCTACAGCTCGTCACCCTCCTCAGCCCCCTCACAAACACCCTCGAATCGCCTCAGCCCTCCGGTCGCGCCGCGTTTCGAAGACGTTCGCCATGAAGTAAACCTTGACCTCGGAGCCCGTAGCCGTCGGGATGAAATCAGCGAACTCTGGTTGTCCGACACCGACAATCGTTTTACCGCCACCCTGAAGCGGCTGGAGAGTGACCTCATGAATCACCCCCGCCCACTTCTGGCTCTGCCAGGCGAAAAGCAAACATTCGGCGACGGTCGCTGCGTCCTTGTTGCTCGTGAAACTGCGCGCCCACTGCTCCTAACAAAGTTCGCAGGTTTCACTCCCCATGAAAGAGTGAACTCTAGCGCCCTCCTCACACCTACACCGAAGCCTCCGGCAATTTCGCAATCACCTTGATCTCAAAATCAAACCCATAAAGCCACGTCACCCCCACCGCCGTCAGCGTCGGATGAGGTGCCTGGCCCCAGTACTCGGGCACGACTTTCCAGATGGCTTCGAACTTCTGTTCGGGGTCGACGATGAAGACGGTCACGTCGATCACATCGTCGAAGGTGCAGCCTGCCGCTGCTAGAATCGCATTCAGGTTGGCGAAGGCCCGGTGTACCTGGGCTTGCAGGTCTGGCTCGGGCGTGCCGTCCTCGCGGCTGCCCACCTGCCCTGAGACGAACAGCAAGCCATTGCTGCGGATCGCCGGCGAGTAGCGGTTGCGCTCGTACAGCGCCTGGCGGCCGGCGGGGAAAACTACATTGCGTGTTGCCATCGACTTTCTCCATCAAGGGGCCGGTGCGACCCCGGTTTCAACGATGGAGCAACGTTACGGTGGCGCCTTCGGCGGATAAACGGGCAATCTTGGCCATCATTGTTTTCAGATTCCAAACAATCCACCGGAGCCCGTATGGACCGTTTTGATGCGATGCAAGCGTTCGTGCGCGTGGTGGACACCGGCAGCTTCACCAAGGCTGCGGAAACGCTGCACATGAGCAGGACCAGCGTGACGCAGCTGGTTCAACAGTTGGAGGCGCGGCTGCGCGTCCGGCTGATCAACCGCACCACGCGCAAGCTCAACGTGACCGCCGACGGCGCCGCCTATTACGAGCGTGCGGTGCGGTTGCTGGCCGACCTGGACGACGCCGAAACCAGCCTGTCCACCGCCTCCGCATCGCCCAGGGGCCGGCTGCGGATCGACGTCCCGAGCCCCCTGGCCCGCATGATCCTGGTGCCGGCGCTCCCGCAGTTCCACGCGCAATACCCCGATATCCAGATCGACTTGGGCGTCAGCGACCGGATCGTCGACCTGATCGATGAAAACGTGGACTGCGTGATACGCGGCGGCGAACTCACCGATCAGTCGCTGATTGCCCGGCGGGTCGGCGACCTGCAGTTGGGGGTGTTCGCGGCACCTAGCTATCTGGAGCGTGCCGGGATTCCGGAGCATCCGCGTGAGCTGGAGGACGCCCGGCACCGCGTCGTGGGGTTCATCTGGGCCCGCAAAGGCAAGGTCGTGCCCTACGCGCTGCGCCGTGGCGAGGAGTCCGTCGAGGTGCACGGCCATTACGCGCTGGCGGTCGACGACGGCAATGCCTATCTGGCGGCGGGCCTGGCCGGCATGGGCGTGCTGTGGTTGCCGCACTACATGTCCCAGGCGCATCACGCGCGTGGCGAGTTGATCCAGCTGTTCGCCGACTGGACACTCGACCCCATGCCGCTGTACCTGGCGTTCCCGCCGAACCGGCACGTGAGCACCAAGCTGCGCGTGTTCATCGACTGGGCCGTCGAACTGATGGCCAGGCACGCGCCTGTCGCCGCTCCGTCCGTATGACGCCATAACGAAGAGGTTGACGCCCCGCATGAAGCCCTTGGACCTGACGCGTTTCGATCTCAACCTGCTGGTCGTGCTGGAGGCGCTGTGGGCCGAAAGGCATGTGGGCCGTGCGGCTGAACGGTTGAACCTGTCCCAGTCCGCCACCAGCCACGCCTTGTCGAGGTTGCGCGGCGCGTTTGACGATCAGTTGTTCATCCGCAACCCCCGCGGCATGGCGCCGACGCCGCTGACCATCGAATTGATGCCGAGGGTGCTGGCGGTGCTTGAATCGATCAGGCTGGTGGCCAGCCCACGGGGGCCGTTCGATCCCGGCCGTTTGCAGGCGACCCTGTCCGTGGCGGCGACCGATCACGCGGTCGTGACCGTCATCGCCCCGGTGCTGGAGCGGATTCAGGCCGCTGCGCCGCACCTCGTGCTGAAGCTCAGGCCGGCGGATGCCGAATCCGCCCTGCGCCTGCTGGACGCCGGCGAGGTCGACATCGTGCTGGGCTCGGGCTCCTTTGCCCAGCGTCCGCAGCGCTTCGATTGCCGTCTGGTCCGTCAGGAGCGTTTCGTCGGCATCGCGCGCAAGGGCCACCCGGCACTGATCAAGCGCGGTAAGACGCTGCGGATGGCACTGGAGGACTTTGTCCGCCTGCCGCACATCCTGGTCTCACCACGGGGCGATACGCGGGGTGCGGTCGACGAGGCGCTGGAGCTTCTGGGCCACTCCCGCCACGTGAGCGTCACCTGCCCGAACTTTTTGGCGGTACCGTTTTTGGTCGGCGCTTCGCAGTCGATTGCCGTGGTGGCCGAGCAGGTCGCGTTGCAGATGCAGGAGGCCGCGCAACTGAGCCTGTTCGAGTTGCCTGTGACCCTGCCCGCCTGGGAGGTGTTCGTGATTCGGGCCCAAGGGCGCGCCAACGAGCCGGCCATCGAATGGCTGACCGAGCTGTTGACCGCCGGTTGAGCCTCGCAGCCGCCATGCATCCCGTGCATCGAGTTGCTGCGCCGATGCCATTGGATCGCAGGCCTCGGTTCTCCTAGAGTCCGGTTGCCGTTCATTCAACCGCCTGGAGTGCCCCATGAACACCGCGCCCACCCTGGTCATGATCCCTTGTTTCGCCGGAGCTCCGTGGCAACTGGACCAGTTGAGCGGCTTGCAGGATCGCCCCATGCGCACCCTTCGCTTGCCGGACGATGTGCGCGAGCTGGAGACACTGGCCGACTTCATCGTCGACCAGGTGAAGGATCTCAAGAGCTACGTGTTGGTGGGCGATTCCTACGGCGCGGTCTCCTCCATCGCGGTGGCGACGCGCCGGCCGAAGGGCCTCAAGGGCCTGGTGCTGTCAGGCGGGTTCGCCAAGAGCCCGATCACCTCGCCCCTGCTCAAGGCGCTGGCGGCGTTGGCGCCGTTCTTCCCCGGGCCCTTTTACCGGCAGACGACCCTGCGGATTCACGCCGCCCAACTGGCGTCGTCGTTCGACAAAGAGGGAGAGATCCCCTGGTCATCCCGAAAGAGCCGCGCCTTCTTCCTCAAGGAGACGCCGCACAAGGCCTACGTCAACCGCATACGCTCAATCGAGAAAGTGAACTATACGGACCGGTTGAAGAACATCGACGTGCCCACGCTGATCCTGACGCCCGAGGAAGACAAGCTGATCGGCGAGGAAGCCGCCGGGATCCTGCTCAAGGGCATAAAGGGTTCGCGGGAAGTCATCATGCAGCGCACCGGCCACATGTTCAGGTTCTCGCACCCCGGCGCCTACTCGCGCGAGATCAGGAAATTTCTGGAACGGGCCTCGCTTTAAGCCGGCCCGAACCCGCCCTGCCCCCTATTTGACCTCGCCTTCATGCTCAAAGAACGCACGAACCAAAGCCTGTCTCCTTTCGTCATCGGAATCGTGGCTGCGCGGCCCTGCCAGGGAACGCTCCATGCGAGCGACGATTTCGGCGTTCAGGCTCCGCTGGTTCTGCTTCGCGATGCGTTTCAGCGTCTGACGCAAACCCTCCGGCAATCGAAGCACAAACCTGTCGACTGTATCAGCCACCCTTCACCTCCGAAAAACCTGAATACCGATGATCGATGCGTGTCATGGGCCACCTCACTGGATCGACGTGGTCAACGGCGCCGCAGGCGAGGCCAGCAGCCCTTTGACGGCGGCCGAGAAGCACTCGACCTGCAGCGGGTATTCCTGCCCCATCAACCGGCCCTTGCCGTACCAGACGATGCCGCCCTGACTCAGGATCAGTCCGTTGCGGCCGAACTCGAAGACACTGCCCACCGAGCTGCTGAACACAAAGCGACTGTCGTCCATCTGCAGCAGTTTGTACTGGGTGTTCGCGGGCGGCAGCTGTTCCTTGATGCGTTGCAGGTACGTCGGGGCCAGGCGGGCAAACAGTTGCCCGGCCTGTTCGCGGTACTGCGGGATCGTCAGGCCAGGGCTGCGCTGCAGCTCCACGGCGATCAAGGCGAAGACATCGGCGTTGGCCCGCGCCACCGCCAGTTTCACCGACAGTGTCGACGTCAGCAGCGCGTTGTCGATCTGCAGCGAAGTCTTCTCCGGCTGACCGTTGGCGGCCGGCACCGTGACGGGGCGCATGAACTCGGCCACGTTGACGGTCGACAGCACCGTCGTCGCCAGGTACGCCGCGCAGGCCGAGGCTTGCCCGGCCCGGTCGCCGTTGATCAGCAACGACAGCGGGCTGCCCTGCCGGGGCAACGTCTGCGCGTCGATCCCCTGCTGCGTGAGGAACGCGCTGACCTGTTCCTGTTTCGCCTCACCGCGCGCCAACCCGCAAAGCTGCTCCATCATCAGGGTTTGGCGCGGCTCGTCGAACCTGGGCGACAGCTGGAAGACCGCCTCCTGGATGACCGGCAGCGCCGGCGTGCGCAACCAGATGCGCGGCGCATCGGTCGGTTTGCCGCTGAGGAATTTGTCGTAGCCGGCCAGGGCCACGAGCACGATCAGGATGGCGACGAAAACGGATTTCATGTTCATGGTTGTTGCCTCAAGAGTTTGATCAAGACCTGCACAAGACCCGTCTGCGGGTCACCACTGATAACCGATGCCCACCGCGACCCCGACCTTGCGCTGGGTGTCGGTGCTGCCCTGCAGCTTGGTCACCCAGCGGCCGTTGGCGGACATGTGCGATACGCCGAAGGCCAGCGACGACTGGCCGCGATAGGTGCCGGCGGCAGCCACCGTCATGCTGGAACCCGGCGAGTACGACTGCGGCAGGCTGGCCATCGCCATCGCACCGGCGATGCCCGCGCTGAGGATTTCGTCCTGCTGCTTGAGGTCGTTCTTCAGTTCCATGTAGCGCGAGTCGGTGTAGGCATTGGCGTTGGCGGTGATGTCCGCCACGCTGCTGTTCAGCTGGTCGAGGTTCACCGCATCCGTGCCGCGGGTGCCCGCCGCGAGGTTGGTGAGTTGCCGCTCGTTGCCGCTGCTGCCGACCGAAACGCTGTTGTCGCGGTCCGCCACCGAGTTGGCGCCCAGCGCCGTGGCATTCCTGGCCGACGCCTTGGCGCCGTTGCCCAGCGCCACCGAGTTCTCCCCGCTGGCCTGGGACCGCGTGCCGACCGCCGCGCTGTTCTTGCCGGACGCCACCGCCCCCGCGCCCCCGGCGAGCGAGTCGACGCCCGTGGCCTTGGGCTTGGCCGCCGCGCTGCCGTTGCTCACCTGGAACATGCCATCGGTGCCGTTCTTGATGTTGGCGACATCCCCCTCCACCGAAGTGATGCGGCCGTCCTGCTGACCGGCGTTGGCCCCCAGGTTGGCGATCGAGTCGTCCGTGTATTGCTTGGCTTCGGCCACCGCGCCGTCGAGCTGGCGCACATTGACCGCATCGTTGGCGTTCTTGCCGTCGGCGACGTTGCTGACCGTGCGGGTTTCTCCCGTCGTCGCATTGCCCACCGATACGGTGCCCGACGTCACGTTGTTCGCCCCCGAATACTTGCCGCTGTAGGTTTCGGCGCCGCGTCCGTCATCGCTGGCGCCGCTGCCGAGCGCAACGCTGCCACCGGCCGACGCCGTGGCGCCGCTGCCCACCGCCACCGAGCCGGTGCCCGACGCCTGGGCCTGGGCGCCCAACGCCATGGCGTCGGTGCCGGTGGCGCTGGAGTCTGCCCGGGTCGAGTTGACGTGCAGGTACTTGATGCCGCCTCCCGCGCCGATCAGGGTTTCAAGCCCGCCGACCCGGCCGCCCAGGTTCGTGATGTCCGTGGTGTTCTGGTCGACCTGATCGCCGACCGCTTTCAGTTGGGCCACGTTGACCGCGTCGTTGTCCTGCGTGCCGGCCGCCAGCCCGGTGATCTTGCGGCTGCCCAGCGCCGTGCCGATGCCGACCTCGCCGACCGACGTTTGCGGGCCGGCCAGCCGATAGGCGCTGTAGCCCGTCTCGGCACCGACCGTGGTGAGCGAGCTCGATCCCAGCGCCACGCTCATGGCGTGGCTGGCATTGGCGCCGGCGCCCAGTGCCACCGCTTGCTCCGCCGCCGCCTGGGCCGCGCTGCCCATCGCGATGCCGGACGCCAGCAGCACCTGCGTGTTGCGGCCGATGGCGATGCCGCCGGCGGCGGCCTGACTGACATTGGCCTGGTTGCCGAGCCCGATGCCGTTATCGCCGTTGACCACGGTGCCGGGGCCGACGGCGACCGATTCCGCGCCGCTGGCGAGCGAGTCCGTAGGGTTGGTCGAATTGGCGTGGAAGTACATCGTGCCGGTCGAACTCAGCGAGCCCATGGCGCCGGTCAGCTGACGCAGGGTCACGGCGTCGTGGTCTTCGGTGGCGTCCGCCACGTTGGTGATCTGCCGGTAGCTGCCGGCCTTGCCCACCGACACCGAGCCCAGCAAGGTGGCATCCGAGGTGTCGTAGATGATCGTCCCGGCGCCGGCGGCAATCGAGCCGGTGGTCGGAGCCAGGACCCGGTCGGCGACCGAACCTTCGCCCAGCGCGATACCGCCCGCCACCTGCGCCTGGCTCAGACGGCCCAGCGCGAGAGCACCGTCCGCGCTCGCTCTGGCGCCGGAACCGGCCGCGAATGAATTGACGCCGGCGGCGATGGATTGCGGCCCGATCGCGATGCTGTCCTGACCGTTGGCTTGCGCGTCGGCCAGGGTCGAGTTGCTGTGGAAGTATTTGATGCCCGCGCCGTTGTTGACCAGGTTGTCGACGGTTTGGTTGGTCGCGAACAGTTGCGAGCCGTTCACGGCATCGGTGCTGGTGGCGTTCAGGGCGCCGGCTGCGACGTTGGTCAGCTTCACAGAGGTGCCGGCCGGGTTGAAGGTCACCTGGGTTTTGGTCGCGGCATCGTCGTACTTCACCGCTACGGCGGCGGTGTTGGTTACGCTGGTGTTGAGGTTGGTCAGCGCTGCGCCAACGTTGTTGCTGACCAATGGGCCAGTGTTGGCGCCCGTGGCGCTGATGCTGTTGGTGGAGTAGCTCGGCGCGGTCCAGGATCCGGTGTTCGCATCCAGCGTCGCACCGCCGCCCAACGCGGTCGCGGTGTCCTGCCCGGCCTTGTTCAATTGGCTGACGTTGACGGCGTCGGTTGCGCTGGAGCCGGCGGCGAGGCCGGTGAGGCGACGGCCGTCAGCGCCGTTGGCGATGTTCACTTCGCCACCCACCGTCGCCGTCCCGCCGACGCCATAGGCGGCGTTGCCCAGCGTCGAACCTGTCGCCGACGAGGCTGCGCCCAAGGCGATGCTGTTGGCGAAGCTGGCGGTGGCGCCATTGCCGAGTGCGATGCTGTTGGTGCCGCCGGAGATGGCACCCGGGCCCATCGCCACGCTGTCCTGGCCGTTGGCTTGCGCGTCGGCCAGGGTCGAGTTGCTGTGGAAGTACTTGATGCCTGCGCCGTTGTTCACCAGGTTGTCGACGGTCTGATTGGTCGCGAACAGTTGCGAGCCGTTCACCGCATCGGTGCTGGTGGCGTTCAGGGCGCCGGCTGCGACGTTGGTCAGCTTCACAGAGGTGCCGGCCGGGTTGAAGGTCACTTGGGTTTTGGTTGCAGCATCGTCGTACTTCACGGCCACGGCGGCGGTGTTGGTCACGCTGGTGTTGAGGTTGGTCAGGGCCGCACCGACGTTGGTGCTGACCAATGGGCCGGTATTGGCGCCTGTGGCACTGATGCTGTTGGTGGAATAGCTCGGTGCCGTCCAGGATCCGGTGTTCGCATCCAGCGTCGCACCGCCGCCCAACGCGGTCGCGGTGTCCTGCCCGGCCTTGTTCAATTGGCTGACGTTGACGGCGTCGGTTGCGCTGGAGCCGGCGGCGAGGCCGGTGAGGCGACGGCCGTCAGCGCCGTTGGCGATGTTCACTTCGCCACCCACCGTCGCCGTCCCGCCGACACCGTAAGCCGCATTGCCCAGCGTCGCGCCCGTGGCAGACGAGTTGGAGCCCAGGGCCACACCGTTGGCAATCGTCGCGCTCGCAAGCGGGCCGATGGCGACGCTGTCCTGGCCGGTCGCGCTGCTGTCGGCGAGGGTCGAGTTGCCGTGGAAGTATTTGATGCCGGCGCCGTTGTTGACGAGGCTGTCGACGGTCTGGTTGGTCGCGAACAGTTGCGAGCCGTTAACGGCGTCTGTGCTGGTGGCGTTCAGGGCACCGGCTGCGACGTTGGTCAATTTCACCGCTGTGCCGGCCGGGTTGAAGGTCACTTGGGTCTTGGTTGCAGCATCGTCGTACTTCACAGCCACGGCGGCGGTGTTGGTCACGCTGGTGTTGAGGTTGGTCAGGGCCGCACCGACGTTGGTGCTGAGCAACGGGCCGGTGTTGGCGCCCGTGGCGCTGATGCTGTTGGTGGAGTAGCTCGGTGCCGTCCATGCACCGGTGTTCGCATCCAACGCTGCGCCGCCGCCCAGTGCGGTCGCGGTGTCCTGCCCTGCCTTGTTCAGTTGGCTGACGTTGACGGCATCGGTGGCGCTGGAGCCGGCGGCGAGGCCGGTGAGGCGACGGCCGTCGGCGCCGTTGGCGATGTTCACTTCCCCGCCGGTTGCCGTGCCACCGACGCCGTAAGCGGCGTTACCCAGCGTGGCGCCGGTGGCGGACGAGTTGGAACCCAACGCCACACCGTTGGCAATCGTCGCGCTCGCAAGCGGGCCGATGGCGATGCTGTCCTGGCCGGTCGCGCTGCTGTCGGCCAGGGTCGAGTTGCTGTGGAAATACTTGATGCCCGCGCCGTTGTTGACGAGGCTGTCGACGGTCTGGTTGGTCGCGAACAGTTGCGAGCCGTTCACGGCGTCGGTGCTGGTGGCGTTCAGGGCACCGGCTGCGACGTTGGTCAATTTCACCGCTGTGCCGGCCGGGTTGAAGGTCACTTGGGTCTTGGTCGCGGCATCGTCGTACTTAACCGCTACGGCGGCCGTGTTGGTCACGCTGGTGTTGAGGTTGGTCAACGCGGCACCGACGTTGGTGCTGAGCAACGGGCCGGTGTTGGCGCCCGTGGTGCTGATGCTGTTGGTGGAGTAGCTCGGTGCCGTCCATGCACCGGTGTTCGCATCCAACGCTGCGCCGCCGCCCAGTGCGGTCGCGGTGTCCTGCCCTGCCTTGTTCAGTTGGCTGACGTTGACGGCATCGGTTGCGCTGGAGCCGGCGGCGAGGCCGGTGAGGCGACGGCCGTCGGCGCCATTGGCGATGTTCACTTCGCCACCCACCGTCGCCGTCCCGCCGACACCGTAAGCCGCATTGCCCAGCGTCGCGCCCGTGGCAGACGAGTTGGAACCCAGGGCCACACCGTTGGCAATCGTCGCGCTCGCAAGCGGGCCGATGGCGACGCTGTCCTGGCCGGTCGCGCTGCTGTCGGCCAGGGTCGAGTTGCCGTGGAAGTATTTGATGCCGGCGCCGTTGTTGACGAGGCTGTCGACGGTCTGGTTGGTCGCGAACAGTTGCGAGCCGTTCACGGCGTCGGTGCTGGTGGCGTTCAGGGTGCCGGCTGCGACGTTGGTCAGTTTCACCGCTGTGCCGGCCGGGTTGAAGGTCACTTGGGTCTTGGTTGCAGCATCGTCGTACTTCACAGCCACGGCGGCGGTGTTGGTCACGCTGGTGTTGAGGTTGGTCAGGGCCGCACCGACGTTGGTGCTGACCAATGGGCCGGTGTTGGCGCCCGTGGTGCTGATGCTGTTGGTGGAGTAGCTCGGTGCCGTCCATGCACCGGTGTTCGCATCCAACGCTGCGCCGCCGCCCAACGCGGTCGCGGTGTCCTGCCCTGCCTTGTTCAGTTGGCTGACGTTGACGGCATCGGTGGCGCTGGAGCCGGCGGCCAGGCCGGTGAGGCGACGGCCGTCGGCGCCGTTGGCGATGTTCACTTCCCCGCCAGTTGCCGTGCCACCGACGCCGTAAGCGGCGTTACCCAGCGTGGCGCCGGTGGCGGACGAGTTGGAACCCAACGCCACACCGTTGGCAATCGTCGCGCTCGCAAGCGGGCCGATGGCGACGCTGTCCTGGCCGGTCGCGCTGCTGTCGGCCAGGGTCGAGTTGCCGTGGAAATACTTGATGCCGGCGCCGTTGTTGACGAGGCTGTCGACGGTCTGGTTGGTCGCGAACAGTTGCGAGCCGTTCACGGCGTCGGTGCTGGTGGCGTTCAGGGCGCCGGCCGCGACGTTGGTCAGTTTCACCGCCGTACCGGCCGGGTTGAAGGTCACCTGGGTCTTGGTCGCGGCATCGTCGTACTTCACGGCAACAGCGGCCGTGTTGGTCACGCTGGTGTTGAGGTTGCTAAGGGCCGCGCCGACGTCGCTGCTGACCAGCGGGCCAGTGTTGGCGCCCGTGGCGCTGATGCTGTTGGTGGAGTAGCTCGGTGCGGTCCACGCACCGGTGGTCGCATTGACCGCCGCACCGCCGCCCAAGGCCGACGCCGTGTTCTGGCTGTTGGCGAACAACTGCGAACCGTTCACCGCGTCGGTGCTGGTGGCGTTCAACACGCCGGCCGCGACGTTGGTCAACTTCACAGAGGTGCCCGCCGGGTTGAAGGTCACCTGCGTCTTGGTCGCGGCATCGTCGTACTTCACCGCCACGGCGGCGGTGTTGGTCACGCTGGTGTTGAGGTTGGTCAACGCGGCGCCGACGTTGGTGCTGAGCAACGGGCCGGTGTTGGCGCCCGTGGCGCTGATGCTGTTGGTGGAGTAGCTCGGTGCCGTCCATGCACCGGTGTTCGCATCCAACGCTGCGCCGCCGCCCAACGCGGTCGCGGTGTCCTGCCCTGCCTTGTTCAGTTGGCTGACGTTGACAGCATCGGTTGCGCTGGAGCCGGCGGCGAGTCCGGTGAGGCGACGGCCGTCGGCGCCATTGGCGATGTTCACTTCGCCGCCGGTTGCCGTGCCACCGACGCCGTAAGCCGCATTGCCCAAC
The DNA here is from genome assembly GCF_044749305.1 of Pseudomonas sp. NPDC089534. NCBI lineage: Bacteria > Pseudomonadati > Pseudomonadota > Gammaproteobacteria > Pseudomonadales > Pseudomonadaceae > Pseudomonas > Pseudomonas sp. NPDC089534. The sequence continues at coordinate 15,165 of NZ_JBIVHR010000051.1, forward strand.
GTCGCGCCCGTGGCGGACGAGTTGGAACCCAGGGCCACACCGTTGGCAATCGTCGCGCTCGCAAGCGGGCCGATGGCGACGCTGTCCTGGCCGGTCGCGCTGCTGTCGGCCAGGGTCGAGTTGCCGTGGAAGTATTTGATGCCTGCGCCGTTGTTGACCATGTTGTCGACGGTCTGGTTGGTCGCGAACAACTGCGAGCCGTTCACTGCGTCGGTGCTGGTGGCGTTCAACACGCCGGCCGCAACGTTGGTCAGCTTCACCGCCGTACCGGCCGGGTTGAAGGTCACTTGGGTCTTGGTCGTGGCATCGTCGTACTTCACGGCCACGGCGGCGGTGTTGGTCACGCTGGTGTTGAGGTTGGTCAACGCGGCGCCGACGTCACTGCTGACCAGCGGGCCGGTGTTGGCGCCCGTCACGCCGATGCTGTTGGTCGAGTAACTCGGCGCCGTCCACGCGCCGGTGGTCGCGTTGACCGCCGCACCGCCACCCAAGGCCGACGCCGTGTTCTGGCTGTTGGCGAACAACTGCGAACCGTTCACCGCATCGGTGCTGGTGGCGTTCAACACGCCGGCCGCGACGTTGGTCAACTTCACAGAGGTGCCCGCCGGGTTGAAGGTCACCTGGGTCTTGGTCACGGGATCGTCGTACTTCACGGCCACGGCGGCGGTGTTGGTCACGCTGGTGTTGAGGTTGGTCAGCGCTGCGCCGACGTTGGTGCTGACCAGCGGGCCGGTGTTGGCCCCTGTGGTGCTGATGCTGTTGGTGGAATAGCTCGGCGCCGTCCACGCACCGGTTGCCGCATTGACCGCCGCGCCGCCGCCCAATGCCGACGCCATGTTCTGACTGTTGGCGAACAACTGCGAACCGTTCACGGCGTCGGTGCTGGTGGCGTTCAAGGCGCCGGCCGCGACGTTGGTCAACTTCACAGAGGTGCCCGCCGGGTTGAAGGTCACCTGGGTCTTGGTCGCGGCATCGTCGTACTTCACCGCCACGGCGGCGGTGTTGGTCACGCTGGTGTTGAGGTTGGTCAACGCGGCGCCGACGTTGGTGCTGACCAGTGGGCCGGTGTTGGCCCCTGTGACGCTGATGCTGTTGGTGGAATAGCTCGGCGCTGTCCACGCACCGGTTGCCGCATTGACCGCCGCGCCGCCGCCCAGGGCCGACGCCGTATTCTGACTGTTGGCAAACAGCTGCGAACCGTTCACCGCGTCGGTGCTGGTGGCGTTCAGTGCACCGATAGCGATGTTGGTCAACTTGACCGCCGCACCCGCCGGGTTGAAGGTCACCTGAGTCTTGGTCGCAACATTGTCGTACTTCACCGCTACGGCGGCGGTGTTGGTCACGCTGGTGTTGAGGTTGCTCAGGGCTGCGCCGACGTTGGTGCTGACCAGCGGGCCGGTATTGGCGCCCGTGGCGCTGATGCTGTTGGTCGAGTAGCTCGGCGCCGTCCATGCACCGGTGGTCGCATTGAGTGCCGCACCGCCGCCCAGGGCCGTTGCCGTATCCTGCCCGACCTTGTTCAGTTGGTTGACGTTGACGGCATCCGTTCCGCTGGAGCCGGCGGCCAGGCCGGTGATGCGGCGGCCATCGGCACCGTTGGCGATGTTCACTTCGCCGCCCGCCGTCGCCGTCCCGCCGACACCGTAAGCCGCATTGGTGAGTGTCGTGCCCTTGGCGGACGAGTTGGAGCCCAGCGCCACGCCGTTGGCGGAAGTCACCGAGGCAGCGGAACCCAGCGCCAGGCCGGCGGTGCCCGCCGATGTTATCGATGCGTTGGCGCCCAATGCCGTCGCGTCCGTGGCCGCCACGCCAACGCCCCAACCGATACCGGTGGCGTTGTTGCCCGTGACGTTGATCTGCCGCCCAAGCGCAATGGAGTTGCTGCCCGATGCCACGGCGGCATCGCCTATCGCGATACTGATGTTACTGGCGGTGGTGGTTGATCCCCCGCTGATCGCAATGGAGAAGTCGGCCGCACTGGAACCGCCACCCAGGTTGGTGGCGGCCATTGCGCCAGGGCTGAGGGTGCCCGACGACAATGCGACCACAACAGCGGCCATTGTCGCTCGCTGAGGCGCCGGACCGCTTCGGGTCTTCTTGTCGGCCAGTTCTGACGCCACTACCCAGCAGCGCAACGAGGTATTCCAAACCACCGAAAATATTCTGTTCATCACTGAACTGGCCTCAAGCCAGCCTCCGAAACCCGCGTCATCCATGGCGTGATGACTTCCGCCTTCAACTCGATTGCGGATACGGAGCTTTGCCGACAAACATCGAATCTCGTCATTGGCCGACGGGAATTCAAACTTCGTTTGACATAGCGAACAGGCATCACAATGGAATCAAGTGAATGTATTGTCTCGACTCGCTCCGCGGATTCAGTTAGGAAATTTCCTGCTGTTTGTAGGAAATTTCCCAAGTAACGAACATCAATAAACTCATTTAAGCGCCCATAAAAAAACGCCAAAGAAAATGAATAAATGTCTTTGGCGTTATGCACTTGCGAATGAACTTACACATACAGTTCAACCACTGGCCTCAATCCCCCGCTGAAGATCCAGCCAGTTCAACAGACTGGCGGCCGACATCGGCCGCGCGCACAAATAACCTTGCCCTTGGGTACACCCGAGTTCCAACAGCACGGTGCGCTGTTCTTCGGTTTCGATCCCTTCGACCACCACCGACATGCCCAACGCCTCGCCCAGGGCCAGGGTGCTGCTGATCACGGCCCGGCGCCGCGGTTCATGCCTGAGCCCGCGCACGAACTCGCCGTCCAGTTTGATTTCGTTGAACGGCAACTGACACAACCGCTGCAGCGAAGAGAACCCCGCGCCGAAGTCGTCGATGGACAGACTGCAACCCATCATCCGCAGACGCACCAGGCTTTCCAGGCTGATCGCCGGGGCCTCGAGCAGGCCTGTTTCGGTCAGTTCGAAGGTCAGCCCGGAACCGGGCAAGCCGTGCGCCGCCAACATCGCCTGAATCCGGCTGGTCAGCACCGGGTTGACCAATTGCCCGGCGTGCAGATTGAACGCGACATTCAGGGAGACGCCCTGATCGAGGGCCTGACGCTGGAGCCTCAGCCCCTGTTCCAGTTGCAGGAACAGCAATTCATCCAGCAACCCGCAACGCTCGATGACCGGCATGAACACCGAGGGCGGCAAGACCCCCTTGAAGGGATGGTGCCAGCGGGCCAGCGCTTCGATGCTGCACACGTCACCGGTCTGCAAATTGAACTTGGGCTGAAAGTAGGTGTGCAACTGATGGCCGGCGAGCGCCTGGCGAACCTCTTCTTCGGAGGCCGGCACGACCGGCAGCGCATCCGATTCGTTGTCGCGCTCGTTCAGGTGCCTGGCCAGCAACAGCTGCAAGGCCTGCGGTTGAGACGGTTGGTCGGCATCGTCCTGCAGTGCCTTGCCCAGCAACGAAATCAGTTGCCCCGCCACACGGCCTGCATCGGTCGCCAGCGCACCGCTGATGATGATCGCCCCTCCCTGCCCGGAACGTCCCAGGGTCTGCAGCAGGCCCGGAACATCCGGCCGCCCCTGGCTCAGCACACACAGCGTCACGTCCACCGGGCCGAACTGTTCGAGATCCGCGAACGCCTGACGGTCATCCGCGACCACCAGGACCTCCCGGCATCCGCCCTGCCGCAGCCTGTTGGCCACCCTCAACGTGCGGGAAGCGTTGTCGCCGATAACCAAGACGCGTAGTGGGAGCATGGGCATGGAAGCAGCTCACTCTGGAAGGAATGAGCCCATTGTCCGGCGTTGATCCACCGGTATCTCTAGGAAACGTCCTTTTGAATGTAGGAAATTTCCGAAAACTAATAGGACATCCAGACGGCTCAGATCCGGGACGACAGAAGACTCAAGACTCCACCGTGCCCGGATTGCCGATCCGGTGCTCCAGCGTATGCGCCAGGCGCTCCATCGCTTGCTGCAACGCATCCACCGCCTCGGTCAGGGCGGCGGCGTCAGCCCCCATGCAGACGGCCTCCAACTGCTCGCAGCACTGAATCAGAGCGCCCGCCTTGATGATCCGTGCCCCGCCCTTCACTCGGTGGGCTAGGTCGGAAAGCCCAGACAGGTCGTGTTCGCCGAACAGCTTGATGAGCCGCAACATGTCCTCTTCGTTGCTGCTGGCCAGATCCCCCAACAGTTTCCTGACGGCGCTCTGGTCGCCCCGGGTCAGTTGCTGCAGGCTGTTCAGGTTGATGTCGCCCTCGGCCGCGGGACCAGGGACACCCTGCGCGGGTGACTCCAAGGCGGACTGCACCGAGGCCAGCCGGGCGCTCAGGTCACCCAGGCTGATCGGCTTGAAGAGGCAGTCGTCCATCCCCTCTGCCAGGCAGCGGTCCTTTTCCTCCGGCTGGGCGTTGGCGGTCAATCCGAGGATCAAGCAGGGCCCGGCCCCCGTGGACTGTTCTTCGTCACGGATGGCCCGCGTCAACTCATAGCCGTTCATGACCGGCATGTTGCAGTCGGTGATCACCACATCGAAACGGCCGTTGCGCCAGGCGCGCAGGCCATGGGCGCCGTCCTCGGCGTCGCTGACGCTGTGGCCCAGGTAAGACAGTTGCTGGGAAAGCAGCAACCGGTTGGCCGGGTAGTCGTCGATCACCAGGATGTTCAGCATGCTCGCCTGATCCGTGAGTTCGGCCGCCGGCAGCTCGGCGGCCGGCACCGGTTGCAGGATCAGGAGATCGAGGCAGATGTCGATCTGCGTGCCCTTGCCTGGCGCACTGGTCAGGTTCAGCTCTCCGTCCATCATTTCGCACAGGGTGCGGCTGATGACCAGCCCCAGGCCCGAACCGCCCCGCGCCGACTGATGATTGTGGCGGGCCTGGCCGAACGGATTGAACAGCAGCGCCTGGTCTTCGGCCGAAATGCCGATGCCGGAATCCTTCACCTGGACGTGGATCCTCAGGCGTTCGCCGCACGCGCCCAACACCGCCTGAACGCTCAGGCGCACTTCGCCTTCGTCGGTGAACTTGATGGCGTTGCTCAGCAGGTTGGACAGGATCTGCTTGAAGCGCAGAGGGTCGATCAGCACGTCGCGACTGGCCTTGAGGTCGAAGTCCAGCAGCAGCCTCAGGCCCTTCTGCCGGGCCACGCCTTCGAACATGCGCACCACCGACTCGACCAGCTCACGCAGGCTGGCCCGTTGCGGGGTCAGGGACAGCCGCCCGGACTCGATCCGCGCGATGTCGAGGATGTCGCCGATCAGATCCAGCAAGCCCCTGGCCGCCCCCGAGGCGACCTCGATGGCAAAGCGGTCCATCACGCCTTGATCGGCCTTCTTCATCGCCAGCTCGAGCATGCCGATCACCGCATTCATCGGCGTGCGGATCTCATGGCTCATGGTCGCCAGGAAGGTGGTTTTCGCCCGGTTGGCGTCGTCGGCGCTTTTCTTGGCGCTCTGCAGCTGGTCCATCAGGCGCTGACGGTCGCTGATGTCGATCCAGCCGGCGATGATGCCCATCACCACGCCTTCGCTGGTGTGGTACGGCAGCATCCAGTGATACACCGTGTGCACCACGCCATCGCTGTGGATGTAGGTGCGGTCCTGGATCCACCGCGTGCCGCTCTCCATGACCTTGACGTATTCGGCCTGGAAGGTCTGGGCGTCGGAATGCCCCACCACCGAGCTGTCGGTCAGCCGCTTGCCCATCACGGCTTCGCGCGGCAGGCCCAGGGCGTCTAGGTAGGCCGAGTTGCAGCTGATCAGTCGGCCTTCGCGGTCGCGCACGTAGATCGCATGGGGCGTGCCGTCGATCAAGGCGCGCATGAATTCCATCTGGTCGTTGAGCGCCCGTTCGGCCTTTTCCCGGGTGGACACGAGCTTGCGCAGATGAATGATCCAGACCGCCGCCAGCATCAGCAGCAGCGCAAAGATGACAAAGCCCTGAATGACCGCCGAGCGATGGTGCAGCCAACTGTCGTTGTCGATCACCACGTCGTGGCGCCAGCGGCTGGTCAGTTCGTCGAGTTCTTCCGGGGGAATGCTTTGCAGGGCCTTGTCCAGGATCGAGTACAGCTCCAGCGCCCCGCGGTCGGTGGCGAACCCGGTCGGCGCCGACAGAGGCCCGACGACACCGGCCACCCGCAGGCGGTCGCGGTACTGGCGCAGAATCATGTAGCGCCCGTTGATCAGCGAATTGAGGGCGCCATCCGCTTCGCCTTTGTCCACCAGCGCCAAGGCCTCGGCCGACGTTGTTGTCTCGATGAGCTGGATGCCCGGGAAGGACTCGCGGATATAGTCTTGCAGCGCATTGCCGCGGCGCATCGCCAGGCGTTTGCCGACCATGGCCTGCAGCGATTGCGCCCTGTCCGGCAGGTCCCGCGTGATCAGCACGAACGGGCTGGTCAGGTACGGCCGGGTGAAGCGCAGCTCGCCTTCACGGGCAGTGCTGGGGGTGAAGGCCGCGATCAGGTCCGCCTTGCCGGCCCGGATCTGCTCGATCAGCTTTTCCATCGAACTGCTGCGCACCACATCGAACTTCAGCCCTGTGCGCTGGCTGACCTTGGCCAGCACTTCGGCGCCGATGCCCCGGAACTCGCCCTGCCCGTCAAAGAAAGAGACCGGCGGAAGGCCGTCGTTGACGGCCACGGTCAGGCGCGGATGGTTTTGCATCCAGCGCTGTTCGGCGGCGGTGAACGGGAGCGGATCCAGGCCGGCGACATTGAGGTCCCCAGCCCCCCACCGACGCAGGATCGCCATGCGGTCGCTGATCGGGATCACCTCCAGCGCAGCGTTGAGAATGTGCAGCAACTGACTGTTGCGCTGGTTCAGGGCAAAGGAGAAATGCGTGCTGAGCACACCCGACAACGTCGTCAGGTAGACATCGTTGAGGAAGTACTTGCCCACCAGATAATGGGTGCTGACGGCATCGCCCAGGTAAGCGTCCGCCTGATTGAACGCCACGGCGCCGATGGCGTTCTGGGCCGAGGTATGGAACTGGAGCTCGGATTTGGGGTAGTTCGCGACCACCGCATCCGTCGGCTGAAGGTGATCGACGATGGCGAGCCGTTCGCCGGCCAGGTCCGGCGCCAGCGCCTTGCTGGCGCCGCTGCGCGTCACCAGCACCGACGGGGCCTGCACATAGGCCGTGGTGAGCGCCAGTTCGGGGTCGGTGCCGTCGAAACTGTTGACGGCGCCCACCAGGTCCACCTCGCCGTCCCTGAGCGCCTGCATCGCTTCACCCCGGGAGTCGTAGCGACGCACTTCGATCTTGATGTGCAGCATGCCGGCCAGCAGCGCGGCGTAGTCGGCCGTGATGCCCTCGTAGTCCTGGCCTCCGGTGATCATGCCGAAGGGCGCATTGTCCGGCAGCGCCGCCCCCAGGCGCAGCGAGCCCTTGTTGCGCAGCCAGCGCCAGTCCGCCTCCTCCAGCACGACCGCCGGCAGTTCGCCGGTCGAGCGGCCGAAGAGGTTCAGGGCCTGCACCGCCGCCTGCGCCGGCGAAACGTTCCCCCACTGGCCGAGCAGGCAGACGGCCAGTGCGAAGCAACGCAGAAGAGTCTTCATTCAGATCAGGTTGTTGCGCTTGGCGAAGTCGGCCAGGTACACCACCGACTTCACATTGAGCTTTTCGATGAGGCGGGTCTTGTAGGTACTGACCGTCTTGTTGCTCAACAGCATGGCGTCACCGATCTCCTTGTTGCTCAAGCCCCGGGCGAGCTGCTGCAGAATGACCAGCTCCCGGTCCGACAGCCCGCGGATCATCTCCAGTTCAGTGGAGTCGATGTCGCTGCGGCGTACGGAGTTTCCGGCAAGGTTGGGAAAAAAGGTATAGCCGGCCATCAACGCCTTGATCGCCTTGCTCAGTTCGCTCAGTTCATCGGTTTTCGAAATGTAGCCCGCCGCGCCCGCCTTCATGCAGCGCATGGCGTAGAACGCCGCAGACTGAGAGGTCAGCACCAGGATCTTGCTCGACAGCTTCAGCGCACTGATCCGGTTGATGACTTCCAGGCCATCGAGGCTGGGCATGGCGATGTCCAGCAGAATCAGTTCCGGCTGATGCTTGCGAGCCATCTGCACGGCATCGGCGCCATTGTCGGCCTCGGCGACGACTTCGAACTGCTCGCGTTCAAGCAGTACCTTCACTGTCGCCCGGATGAACGGATGATCGTCTACAACCAACGCTTTATGCATTTGAACCTCACTGCGGTACGCACAGGAAATACCAGTGACGAATGGGCCATGCATCACAAAAGTATGGAACAAATCACTGGCTTATGCTGCCTGCTTGATTCAGTCATCAGGCAATTGAATCGGACTGTCCAGGAACCGGGGCTGCCGCGCTCAGGCGGGTGATTCAGGCGCCTGCAGCCACCGCAGCAGCCGCTCGGCCTCCATCGGGCGCGCCAGGTGGAACCCCTGCCCGAACGAACACCCCATCGTCACCAGTCCGTCGCGGATGGCGCGGCTGCCGACGCCTTCGATCACCAGGCTCATGTTCAGCGCGCGGGCCAGCGCCACGGTGCTGGTGACCATCGCATGGGTGCGCGGATCGTCGATGGCGCGGACAAGCTGCCCGTCGAGCTTGAGCTGGTTGAACGGCAGTTGGCAGAGCAGCGTCAACGACGAAAAACCCATGCCGAAATCATCGATCGACAGGCCGCACCCCATCATGCGCAGGCGCACCAGGTTTTCCCGGGTCGTGCGGGGAACGTCCAGCAAGCCGTTTTCGGCGACTTCGAACAACAGTTTCGAGCCTGGGATGCCATGAAGGTCGAGCAGGCGATTGATGTGATCGATCAGGTCGTTGCGCGCCAGTTGCGAGGCGTGGAGATTGAACGCCAGCTCCAGATGCAGGCCGGCGCGGTGCAAAGCATGCAGCAGGGCCACGCCTTGCTCCAGCAGTTGCCTGAGCATTTCATCGATCAGGTCGTAGGCCAGCACGGCGGCCAAAAAGTCCTTGGGCAACAGCAACCCCTTGACGGGATGCTGCCAGCGCACCAGCGCCTCTGCCCCGGCCACCTCGGCGGTCTTCAGGTCGAACTTGGGTTGGAACCAGGCCTTGAACTCGCCCTGGGTCAGGCCCCGGCGAACGTCCTCTTCGCTCGGCAGCCTGGCGGGCGGCACCGGCTCGGCTTCGTCGGCCAGCCACCGGCGGGTATAGCGATTGAGGATTTCCTGCAACGTATACAGTTGCGTGGGTTTGCTCAGGACGCCCAGCATCTGCAGCCCCGACAGACAGGTCATCTGTTCGACCGCACGGCGCAGCTCCGGCTTCAGGTCGCTGCACACCGCGACCGCTCGGGCCATTCCCCCTTCCCCGGCCTGGGTCAGGAACGCCAGGCAGTCGACGGCCGAATGGCTCAGGTCGCAGAGCACGATATCAACGCCCCCCACCCGGCTGACCTGCACCATCGCCTGTTCGCTGTCGCTCGCCTGCAGTATGTCGTTGACGCCCAGATGCTGAAGAGCCTTCACCAACGTGCCACGCTGAAACGATTGACCCTCCAAAACCAAAACGCTGGGTACACACATCTCGTCAACTACTCGCAATGACTTGAGGTGAAAATTCTCGCAATTACATTCCACAGGTAACGAAGGATTTATCCCGGCAATTTGTAGGAAATTTCCTAAAGCCAATGCGCAAGCCGGAAACTGCAAAGGGTCTGCCATGGGTGGGCCAACCAGGCCCCTCCCGCTGTTCCCTTCATGCCGACGCACGGCGCCCGTCATCGTGGTTCCTGCCTCCGTGCGCCCCTGCCTTGAACCTTCACGAACCTGACCTACACTCCCCACACCGACTGGAGGGTCATTTCGGTGTTTTCCCGGGCAACGCGCCTCACGGCAGGCAGGGCCACGCGGAAAACCGGTCAGGACATGGATTCCGGAAACCATTGAATAGACGGGGCGAACTCCGAAAAGCCAGACGAGTAGGAACTTAAATATGGAGATTTAATTCATGACAGCTCAAGCACATCTCGTTGGTGGATGGACTCCGTACCACAAACTGACGCCGAAGGATCAGGAAGTCTTCAAAGAAGCCCTGGCCGGTTTCGTCGGCGTGAACTACGCACCTGAAGAAGTCTCGACCCAAGTCGTCAACGGCACCAACTACCGCTATCTGTCGAAGGCGACGCTGCCGGGCTCCTCAGGCAGCTGGCAAGCGATCGTGGAAATCTACGCGCCGATCAACGGCAAGCCGCACATCACCCAGATCCACCGGATCTAGACCCGCGCCAAAGCCTTCGGAACTGCACCGACCGTGAGACCCGAAGACTGATCATGAAGCCCGCCCTGCGCGGGCCTCATGATCGTTTGCCCCTATGGCTTACCCTGTGGCTTGCCCTTGCGGCTGACCTCTGTGGCGAGGGAGCTTGCTCCCGCTGGGGCGCGCAGCGGCCCTGGAAAAGAAGGCCTGCTGCGCAGCCCAGCGGGAGCAAGCTCCCTCGCCACAAAAAGCTGCTGCGCGCCCAGGCCTACAAAGCGATACACAACCCCTCCCTGCGCGACACATCCCCAATACATGCCGCTGCCACAGTGCGCTCCATCGAAGCCGTCCGGCTTCGACCCACGCACAAGGCAGAGATCCCATGACCCATTCCAACGACACCGTGCTGTACACCGGCAAGACCCGCACCACCGGCGGCCGCGAGGGCGCCGCGCGCAGTTCCGACGGCAACCTCGACATCCAGCTCTCGCCGCCGGGTTCCGGCGGGGCCGGCACCAACCCTGAGCAACTGCTGGCGGCCGGCTGGTCGGCCTGTTTCATCGGGGCGATGGGCAAGGCTGCGGCGGCGCTGAAGATCCGGCTGCCGGCGGATGTGGCGGTCGACACCGAAATCGACCTGTGCAAGGAAGACAACGCGTTCTTCCTGCAGGCCCGCCTGAACGTCAGCCTGCCGGGGCTGGATCCTGCGGTGGCCCGCACCGTGGTGGACACCGCCCACCAGACCTGCCCTTACTCCAAGGCGACCCGCGGCAACATCGCGGTCACCCTCAACCTCGCCTGATTCGGGCGGCAATGAAAAGGCCTGCCGTCATGGCAGGCCTTTTCTTGTTTCAGGCGCCGGGATTCATTGCTTGAGGATCAGCAGCGGCTGGCCTTTCTCGACGATGTAGGTCGCCAGTTCCGAGCCCTTGTCGGTGCCGACGTTCTTGGCGATGTGCGCCACCCCGGCAGGGATGAACAGCGAATCGCCGGCCTTGAGCGTGACCGGTGCGCGCCCTTCGAGTTGGTACTCGAACGTGCCGCTGACCACATAGGCCACTTCAACGCCGGGGTGCGCGTGCCGGGGCGAGGTGACGCCGGGTTCGAAATCCACCCGGGCCTGGATGACCTCCCGGTCCGCCGCCCCCAGGTCCTGCCGCACCAGGTCCGTGCGGCTCAGGCCTTGCTGCCAGTTCTTGGCGGCCGGGGCCGGTGACGGTTGCGCCGCCTGCGCCAGGCCGGTCAGGCAGAGCAGTGCAGCGGCAGAAAGCCGAATCAGATGACGTCGCATGGTGTGTCCTCTTCAAAGCAGTGGTTGACCCCGCCTACCTTGCGCCGGACATGTACCGCCGATGTGTCGCAGACCGAATGTTTATCAAGCCAATGTATCGGCGGGCGCCCTGGATACAGGCGCATACAAAGTCCGTCTCAGAGCGGCGCCAAAACGGGCTTTTCGCCGCTCTGCACCAGGTCGATCAGCCAGGTGCGGAACGCCACGACTTTCTTCGAGTCGGCGATCTCCAGCGGCGTCACCAGGTAGAAGCCCAGGTCGGACTTGAGCTTGAGGTTGAACGGCGCCACCAGCTTGCCGGCCTTCAGGTCGTCGTCCACGTAGGTGGAACGGCCGATGCACACGCCCAGCCCGTCGATGGCGGCCTGCACCGCCATCATGGCCAGGTCGAACGTGAGCCGCGTGCCCTCGGCCAGTTTCTTCGGCTGCCCCGCCGCGCTCAGCCACATGTTCCAGTCGTTGCTGGTCATGCCGCTGACTTGCAGCAACGTGTGGTTGGCCAGGTCGACCGGTTTCTTCAGGGCCTTGGGGCCGGTCAGCAGCTTGGGGCTGCACACCGGAAAGATCTCGTCCGACATGAGCCAGTCGGCCCGCAGGCCCTTCCAGTCGCCGAACCCGTAGCGGATCGCGGCATCGATGCCACCCTTGCGAAAGTCCACCAGTTCGGTGGACGCGGTGACGCGCACGTCGATGTTGGGGAACGCGTCCTGGAAGGACGCCAGGCGAGGCAGCAGCCACTTGGACGCCAGCGAGACCAGCGTGCTGATGGTCAATGCGCTGTTGTTGCAGGACTCGCGCAGCATTTCGGTGGAATAGCGCAATTCGTGAAAGGCCGAGCGGATGCCGGGCAGGTAGGCGTGCCCTTCGGTGGTCAGCGCCAGTCCGTCCTTGAGGCGCAGGAACAGGCGGATGCCCAGTTCATCCTCCAGCCGGCGAATCTGATGGCTGATGGCCGTCTGCGTGACGTTCAGCTCTTCGGCGGCCTTGGTAAAGCTCATATGGCGAGCGGCAGACTCGAACGCTCTCAATCCATTGAGGGAAGGAATTCTGGCGACCATAAGACTTATTAATGCTCATGAGATTTTGTCATAAGGTAGCACTCAAGAAGTCCTTTGCAAAATGTTTCAGCGGTCGAGGATCCTAGCGTCGCTTTCAGGCCATAACGGCCTGAAAACGCCCACTCATAGGATGAGATCGCCGTGAATAAAACAGTTGAAATCAACAACAGCCAGGACGAAAAAGCGCCACAACTGAAAGCACGCAATGCCTCGCGAATGGCCGAAATCAGCCGCCCGCATTTCGACGCCGCTTATGAAAAAGGCCTGATGGGGGTTTCCTGCCGCGTGCTGGACAACCGCCGCATCGAAATCGCCACCAGCGGCAAAGAAGTGATCGACTACACCCGCTGCGGCTACCTCAACCTGGACGCCCACCCTAAAGTGCTCGCCGCCGCCAAGGCGTCGATGGACGAAGTCCCGTCGGTGCATTTCTCGGTGGCCCGCACCCGCCTCTCCGCCGAGCCGCTGGCCCGCCTTGAGCACACGCTGGCCAAGCTGTTCGACGTCAACGGCGTGGTGGTCTTCCCGACGGTGGCCGCCGCCAACATGGGCGCCCTGCCCCTGCTGGCCGCCGGCCTGTTCACCGGCGGCGAGAAGCCGCTGATCGCCTTCGACCGTTTCGCCCACGTGACCCTGCAGTACCACATCCCGGTGCTGCGCGAGGAAACCGAGGTGATCGTGATCGAGCACAACGACCTCGAACACCTGGAGCGCCTGTGCCAGAGCGGCCGCAAGGTCGCCTACGTCGGCGACGGGGCCTACTCGATGGGCGGCGCTGCGCCGGTCCGCGAACTGCGCGCCCTGCAGGACAAGTACGGCCTGTTCGTCTACCTGGACGACGCCCACGGGATCTCGGTCGTCGGCCAACGCGGCGAAGGCTTCGTCCGTTCCCAGCTTGACGGCCTGGACGGCAACACCATCGTCGCCGCCTCCCTGGGCAAAGGCTACGGCGCGGCGGGCGGCCTGCTGATGCTGGGCACCCGCGACATCGAAAACTCGATCCGCCGCTACGCGCCGACCTACGGTTTCTCCTGTGCGCCGAACATGGCGGCGGTGGGTGCCGCGCTGGCATCGGCCGAGATCCACGCCACGCCGGAACTGCACAAGCTGCAGCATGCGCTGCGCAACAACATGAAGCTGTTCGACCACCTGATCCCGACCGAAACCAGCGGCAGCGAACTGCCGATCCGGATCGTGCGCATCGGCAACGAGCAGGAAGCCATCGCCAAGGGCGAGTACCTGCTGCAGCAGGGCCACTACACCTCCGTGGTGTTCTTCCCGACCGTTCCGCGCGGTCAGGCGGCGCTGCGCATGTCGGTCACCTCGGCGCACAACCCGTCCGACATCCTCGACCTGAGCCTGATGCTCAAGAGCAGCGAATCGAACGCCGACACCGCCGCGGCCGCCGGCCGGCAACCGGCCGCATTGGCCGTTTGACCGACGCGGCCACAGGAGAATCAAACGTGAAGCGAACGGATCTGGCAGAAAGCTTCGTCACGGCAGTGACGGACTTCGATATCAACACGGCCTCCCTGGGCGAGATTCGCGCCCTGCAGGAACTGGTCTACGAACGCAAAGTGGTCGCGGTGAAAAACCAGACGCTGACCCGTGAGGGCTATCAGCAGTTCGCAGCGTGTTTCGGTGAGCTCGAACAGTTCAAGCTCAAGAGTTACCACGACCCGGCCTACCCGAACATTCTGGTGATCAACAACCGCAACGGCGCGGGCGCCGTCGGCGCGCGCAAGCTGGGCAACATGTGGCACAGCGACTCCAGCTACCTGGCCGAGCCGTTGCCGTTGACCATGCTGCACGCCCGGCAACTGCCCGAGACCGGCGGCGACACCCTGTTCGTCGATATGCAGTCGGTCTACGACGACCTGCCGCGTGAGCTGTACGAACGGGTGCGCAACCGCCAGGCCGTGCATGACGTGCGCTGGACCTACAAGGTCAAGGAAGACGATGTCGGCGAGTCGATCCAGGAGATCTTCAGCCGCCTGGAACAAAACTTTCCGGCCAGCACCCACCCGACCGTCGCGGTGCACCCGCGCACCGGGCGCGAAAGCCTGTACGTCAACCCCGGCTACACCACGCGCATCAGCGGCTATGCGCAGGAGCAGAGCCGGGCGCTGCTCGACGAGCTGACGGCGTTTGCCCTGACGCCGGAGCGGATCTTCAACTATCAGTGGGAACCCAACGACCTGCTGATCTGGGACAACCGTTCGGTGTGGCACTGCGCCACGGAACTGCCTCGGGAGGCCGAGCGGGTGATGTTCCGCATCGGCGTCAACGACGGTGAGTTCTTCGCCCGCGACGCCGGACAGGAGCACGTCGCATGAGCAAGAAACGCGTACTGATCGCCCATATCCTGGGCGACGAAGGCAAGCGCATGCTGCGCGAGCGCGACGACATCGAAGTGGTGGAGTTCCACAACATCATCGAGCAGGGCCGCTTCCAGGCGCTGCTGGAAAGCTTCGATGCCGTGCATGCCGTGATCCTGGGCCTGACCAAGTTCGGCAGCGCCGAACTCGAACGGGCGCGGGGGCTGCAGGTGGTCTCGCGGATCGGCGTCGGGTTCGACGCCGTGGACGTGCCGGCCATGACCGGTGCCGGTGTGCCGGTGATGGTCTGCGCCAACGCCAACCACCGGGCCGTGGCCGAACACACGCTGGGGTTCATGCTGGCGCTGGCCAAGCGCACCGAGGCGCTCACCGGCCTGGTGCGCAGCGGCGACTGGCACCAGCGCTACGACTACCTGCCCACCGAGCTGGAGGGTCGTGAAGTGTTGCTGGTCGGCTGCGGCCGGATCGGCGCGCGGGTCGCCACGCTGTGCCTGGCGCTGGGCATGCGGGTCAAGGTCTATGACCCGTACCTGGCGCCGCAGGACCTGCCGGCCGGTGCGCAACCCGTGCCGGTGCTGGAGGCGGGATTGGCCAGCGCCGACTACGTCAGCCTGCACTGCCCGAAGACCGCCGAGACGGTCGGCCTCCTGTCCGCAGAGCGCCTGGCCCTGATGAAGCCGCACGCGTACCTGATCAACACCGCACGCGGCGGCATCGTCGACGAGCAGGCGCTGTATCGCCTGCTGGCCGAAAAGCGCATCGCCGGGGCGGCCCTGGACGTGTTCCTGCCCGAGCCGCCGGCCCACGTCAGCGGTCTGCCGGGCCTTCCCAACGTGATCTGCTCGCCGCACCTGGCCGGGGTCTCCCGCGAGGCGGTCAGCCGCATGGCGAAACTGGCGGCGGGCAATGTGCTCGACGTGTTCGACCAGGCGCCGAACCCCGAGAACGCGGTGAACCCGCAGGTGTTCGACGGCGCCGCGCAGCGGACCGCCCGCGCCCCTGCCGAAACCATCCCTTACCCAATCTGACTTGTGAGCAATGGAATGTACTTACGCTATCAGCTGTTCGATGACCAACGCGACGCCATGATCCTGATCGCCCGGATCATGATCCTGATCCTCTACGGCTACTTCGGTTTCACCTACGTCACCGACCACGGCAGCTTCGTGACGTACCTCAAGTCGGTGGACGCGCCGATCCCCGAAACCACGGCCATCGTGGCCACGATCGTCGAGTTCTTCGGCGGCCTGGCCCTGCTGTTCGGTTTCTGGACCCGGCCGATCGCCGCGATCTTCGTGGTCTACACCATCGGCACCGGGATCATCGGCCATGCCTTCTGGAACGCCACCGATCCTGCGGCCCACCACACGCTGTTCGTGCACTTCTTCAAGAACGTGAGCATCGCCGGCGGCTTCCTTTTCCTTTGCCTGCTGGGGCCTGGAAAGTACTCGATCGACAAGCGTTGATCCCGGTGCGGCGGGCGGAGCGATCCGCCCGCCGCTTTTTTCGGTTCCTGCGGACATTGATGATGAAAGAATTGATTGAACCGGTTGCCGACCTTCGAGACTGGCTGGCCCGCGCCGAGCGGATCGGCGAATTGCAGACCGTCTCGCAAGCCGTCGACCCCCTCGAAGAAATGAGCGCCATCACCTACCTGGTCGCCCGCCAACCCGCCTCCCCCGCCGTGCTGTTCGACCAGCCGGACTCGCCCCTGGGCCTGCGCCACCTGTGGAACATCTTCGGCCCGAGCGTCGCGCGCACCGCGATCACCCTGGAAGAGGCGCCGCACACGCCGACCATGGAGCTGATCCGGCGCACCAAGGACAAGCTGCGGCACAGCATCGCCCCGCTTGAGGTATCGGAGGAACAGGCGCCGATCTACCAGAACACCCTCACCGGCAACGACATCGACCTGACCCGCCTGCCCATCCCCAAGCATTGGCCCAGGGACGGCGGCGCCTACGCCGGCACCGCCGACGCGGTGTTCACCCGCGACCTGGAGTCGGGCTACCTGAACGTCGGCACCTACCGGATGATGATCCAGGGCCCGCGCGAGGTCGGCCTGTCGCTGGCGCCGGGCAAGGACGCGCTGCGCCACATCCACCAGGCCTGGGCCAAGGGCCAGGCGCTGCCCGTCGCGGCGGCCTGGGGCATCGACCCGCTGATGATGGTGGTCGGTTCGCAGTCGCTGCCGCCGGGCATGTCCGAATACGATTTCGCCGGCGGCATCAAGGGCAAGCCCATCGAGGTGGTGAAGGCCCGGCACTCGGACCTGCTGATTCCCGCCGCCGCCGAGATCGTCATCGAAGGCGTCATCCGCCCCGGTTCCACCCGTGAGGAAGGCCCTTTCGGCGAGTTCACCGGCTACTACGGCTACAAGGACATCGACTGCCCGCTGATCGAGGTGACCGCCCTGCATTACCGCACCCGGCCGGTCCTGACCAACGCGCTGATGGCCGACTTCCCCTCGAACGAGCAGAGCGCGTTCTTCTCCACGATCCGCTCGGCCAAGATCTGGAACGACCTGGACAAGCTGGGCATCCAGGGGATCAAGGGCGTGTATTGCCCGCCGGCCGCCGCCGGGGCCTTCGGCATGATCGTCATCAGCCTGGAGCAGAAATACGCCGGGCACGCCGCCCAGGCGCTGGCGCTGGCCGGCCAGGTGCCGGGCGGCGCCTACATCACCAAGTGGATCGTGGCCGTGGACGAAGACGTCGACCCCACCGACATGAACCAGGTGCTGTGGGCCATGGCCACCCGCGCCACGCCCAGCGACGACATCGACATCCTGCGCAACACCCGCGGCTCGCCGCTGGATCCGGCGCAGAACCCGCCGTCCAAGCGTTTCTTCGGCTCCAAGGCGTTGATCAATGCCTGCAAGGACTACCGCGACATCCGCAATTTCCCGACCCGCACGCTGCTGCGTCCGTCGGTCTATGAGCGCGTGCGCGAACGCTGGAGCGAGCTCGGCCTGCCGGGCGAGGTTCCGGCGATCACGGCCTTCGACACGACGGTGGATGCCCATGAGTAACGGGCAACGGCGCATCGTGGTGGGCATCAGCGGCGCCAGCGGCGTGGTCTATGGTGTACGCACGCTGACGCTGCTGCGCGAGCTCGGGATCGAGACCCACCTGATCATGACCCGCTCGGCCCAGGTCACCCTGGCCCACGAGACCGACCTGAAAGTGGCGGACGTCAAGGCCCTGGCCAGCGTCGTGCACGACCCGGCGGACATCGGCGCCTCGATCTCCAGCGGCTCGTTCAAGACGCTGGGCATGGTGGTGACGCCCTGTTCGGTCAAGAGTCTCTCGGAGATCGCCAGCGGCATTACCGGCAGCCTGCTCAGCCGCGCCGCCGACGTGACCCTCAAGGAACGCCGCCCGTTGATTCTGATGGTGCGCGAAACGCCGCTGCACCTGGGCCACCTGCGCAGCATGGCCCAGGTCTGCGAAATGGGCGGCGTGCTGATGCCGCCGGTGCCGGCCTTCTATGCCCGTCCGCAGTCCATCGACGAGATGGTCGACCACACGGTGGGCCGGATGCTCGACCTGCTCGGCCTGGACAGCGGCACGGTGCGCCGCTGGGGTTGATCCCCGGCGTCGCCCGTGCCGAACGCTCTTTCACAATCTGACCCGTTACCCGCAACGTTGCCGTCGCCTGCCCGAAACCTTCGGGGCAGGCGACGCGACGTTGTTTCATTGCAACACTCTCCGGCGCGCTCACGCACGCCGGTCAGCATTCACTCACCGTATCGACTTCCACGGTGTACAGACGCAGCACCGTCAGCAATCCCGCCGCCAGAAACGCCAGGGCGATGATCGACAAGGCGCCCGCCGCCCGCCCTGGCCCGTCCAGCGTGGCCCCGAGCAAGGCGATGCCGGTCACCCCGCCGCATTGGCGAGCGGCGTTCAGCACCCCGGAGCCGACCCCGACCTTGCCGCTGGGCACACTGGCCAGGCAGGCGCCGACGATCACCGGCAGGGTCGCTCCGCCAAGGCCGATCAGCAGGCCGCCGACCACCAGGCTGACACGGTCCATCCCGTACAGCGCCAGCGCCGCCGCCCCCAGCGCGCCGCAGAGCATCCCCGCCGCACCGACGCTGCGGGCACCGAAGGCATTGGACAGACGCCCCGACAGACTGGCCATCACGCCGGTCGCGACCGTCATCGGAATCATCGCCAGGCCGACCTCCACCGGCGTGCGGCCCTGGGCCTGCAACGCGAACGGCAACGCGAACAGGCTGCCGTAGTACGCCAGGGTCTGCAGAAACCCCGCACCGATGGCGGCGGAGAACGTCCTGGACGCGAACAGGTTCAGCGGCAGCATCGGTTCCCGCTGGCGCTGCTGCGAAACGATGAAGGCCGCGGCCGAGACCAGCGCCGCCAGCAGCGCGCCGATCACCCAGGCGCTGCGCCAGCCCAGCACCGGCCCTTCGATCAGGGCAAAGATCAGCGCCACCAGCGCCAGCGCCGACAGCAATTGGCCCGGCCAGTCGAGCGAGCGCGGCTGCACGCTCAGGCGGCTGGGCCGCACGGCGCAGCACACCAGCGCCACCAGACAGAACGGCACGTTCAGATAAAAGATCGAACGCCAGTCGAACAGCTCCACCAGCGCACCGCCCAGCAGGGGCCCCGCGACCAACGCGGTGGCCGAGATCCCGCCCCACAGGGCCACCGCCTTGGCGCGCCGGCCGGTGTCCGGGTAGGCCTCGACCAGCAAGGCCATGGAACTGGGCAGCATCAGGGCCGCGCCGATGCCCTGCACGGCACGGGCGGCGATCAGCGCCACCACCCCCTGGGCCAGCCCGCAGGCCACCGACGACACGGTGAAGACCAGCAGCGCCGACAGGAACACCCGCCGGGCCCCCAGCCGGTCGCTCAACGCACCGGCCGACAGCAGCAGGCTGGCGAACACCAGGGTGTACGCGCCCGCGATCCATTGCAGCCGGTCCATGCCTGTCGCCAGGTCACGGCCGATGCTCGGCAGCGCCACGTTGAGCGCGGTGACATCCAACGCAACCATGAACGAACTCAAGGCCACGCTCACCAGCACAGGGACTGCCGAGGCGGGGCCGACCGTCACTTCCATTGACCGGGTTTTATGCACGTTGCGACACCTCACTGTGTATTCGGGAACCGATCCTGAGGCCGTGCAGACCCTTCGTAAAATTAAAAATCGATTACCCGAACATAAGAGGAGCTACTGAGATGATGAACCTGATGCATTGGCGTCTGCTGGTCGCCGTGGCCGACGCCGAGAACGTTTCCCGCGCCGCCGAGCGGTATGGCATCACCCAGTCCGGAGCCAGCCAGGCCCTGACCCAGATGGAGGAAGCCCTGGGCGTGAAGGTGTTCGTGCGCGACCGCCGGCAGACCAGCGCGACCGCCATCGGCCAGCAGATCATCGACCGGGCCCGGCGCATGCTGGCCGAGTTCGAGTCGATCCAGAACCTGGTGGACGCTTCGCGCGGCTGCCACCTGGGGCGGATCAAACTGGCCAGTTTCCCGTCCGTGTTCGCCAACCTGCTGCCGCCTTTGCTGCAAAGCTTCAGCCGACTGCATCCGGGCATCGAAATCGTGTCACTGGAGGGCACGGACGAAGAGGTCGAACAATGGCTGGCCAACAGCAGCATTGACCTGGGCGTGGTGATGAACCCCAGCCCTTCGCGCGGCGCGCTGCTGCTGGGACGCGACTCCTGGGTGGCGGCGGTGCCGGCGACCCACGACCTGGCCCGCAAGTCCTCGGCCAGCACCGTGGCGCTCAAGGATCTGGTGGAAGAGCCGTTCATCCTGGCGACCGGCGGCTGCCACCTCAACGGCCAGTCGCTGGTCGAGCGCGAAGGCCTGAAGCTCAAGGACGTGAAGATCACCGTGCGCGACTGGACCACTGCGTTCGCGCTGATCAGTGAAGGCATGGGCATCTCGATCGTGCCGGCCTCGACCCTGCCGGTGGACCGCCGCGGCATGCGGGTCTTCGAACTGAGCAAGCCGATCTACCGCGAGTTCGGCCTGGTCTGTTCCCAGGCCGGCGAACGCACCCCATCGGCCCAGGCGTTCCTCAACGAAATCCGCAAGTCGACCCTGGGCAGCGACATCCCGATGACGGTTCGCAGTACGGAAGCGAAAGTCGCCTGACAGACCATAAGGGCACCTAATGATGGGTGCATAGGATCGTAATTTTACCGTCGGATGACATGACACCAATATGTCTGGAACGAGGTTCACAGCCGCTCCGAAGCCGGAGCGGCCACACGCTTGGGTAACCGCTACCCGCCTATGAGGAAATGCCATGAAACTGTACTTTGCCCCGATGACCTGCTCCCTGTCGCCGCACATCGTGCTGCGCGAACTGGGTCTGCCGTTCGAGCTGATCCGGGTCAACAACAAGACCAAGGACACCGCCGACGGGCGCGACTTCCGCGACATCAACCCCAAGGGCTACGTCGCGGCCCTGGTGCTGGACAACGGCGAAGTGCTGACCGAAGGCCCGGCGATCGTCCAGTACCTGGCGGACCTGGTGCCCGGCAACTCGCTGGCGCCGGCCAACGGGACGTGGGAACGCACGCGCCTGCAGGAACTGCTGAACTTCATCACCTCGGAGATCCACGGCGGCAGCGCCCCGCTGTTCAACGCCGACCTGCCGGAGCCGGTCAAGGAGATCTTCCGCCAGAAACTGTACAAGCGCCTGGACTACCTCAACCGCGGTCTGGTGAACAAGGACTACCTGCTGGGCGCCTTCGGCCTGGCCGACGCCTACCTGTTCACGGTGCTCAAGTGGCTGCCGTTCTTCAACATCGACATCAAGAACTGGACCGAGCTGGCGTCGTTCATGAACCGGATCGAAGCGCGCCCGAGCGTGCAGGCCGCCATCGCCGCCGAAGAGGCCACCCAGCCGGTCTGACCGCGCCCCCCGGAAGCCGGCCGATGCCGGTTTCCGCCCCCCCCTCAACCTGGATGAAGCCCCATGCACAACATTGAACGCGTCCCAAGCGGCCACGCAGGGCGCAGCCGTTCCAGCGCATACGCCGACCTCGTCTGGACCGTGGCGACCTCGCCGGACACCGCCCTGGACATCGCCGGCCAGACCGAACAGGCACTGGCGGCCCTGAGCGCCAACCTCGAACAACTCGGATCCCACCCCTCGCTCATGCTGTCGGCCCAGGTGCTGCTGGCGGACATGCGCGACAAGCCCGCCGTCGACGGACTCTGGGCCCGCTGGCTCGGCGAGGATCCGCAGCACTGGCCGCAGCGGGCCTGCTACGGCGTGGATCTGGGCGGCAAGCTGCTCATCGAAATCATCGTGACCGCAGCGCGGAGAACCGGCGATGGCGCATAACGATCAGATCGATCTGGTGATCCGCACCTGCGAAGCCCAGCGCAGCGCCGCCATGCTCGGCGGCCATCTGGACATTTTCAGCCACCTGTTCCACCCGGATCTGACGTACATCCACGCCAGCGGCGCCGTCGACGACCTCAAGAGCTATCTGCAAAAGTGCCGCGCCAAGCAATTCGTCTATCACGCCCTCACCCACCAGATCGACAAGGTGACCCGGGTCGGCGAAATGGCCATCGCGTTCGGTGAGCTGGACGCCACGGTCACCTCGTGCGGCGTCAGGAAGCACCTGCACAACCGCACGCTCACGGCATGGCAAAAGACCGGCGAGCAGTGGCAACTGCTGGTTTACCAGGCAACGCCCCTCACGCCGCCGGCCGTCGCCGAAGACCCCGAGGCCGGCTGACCGTCCGGGGCCTTTTGCAGCCCGCGCTCAGACCGCGCTGGCCGCCTCGTCGATCAACGCGGCCACCTCGGCGGCGCGTGACGCCAGCGACGCGTGGCTGGCGTCCAGGGTGATGATGTTCCTGGCCCCGAGCCGGGACGACATGTGCCGCTGGTTATCGGGATGGATCATGCGGTCTTCGCTGGAGATCTGATACCAGGACGGCTTGCTCCGCCATGCCGGCACGCTGATCGCATCGCCGAAGGTGCTGGCCACCGGCGCCTTCTGGGTGACGGCCATGACCAGCCCGTCCTCGGCGCTCAGGTCCTGGCAGAAGCTCTCGTGGAACTTGTCGGCCTTGAGCCACAGGTAGCCGTCGCTGTCCGGGGCCAGGTTCGGCGCGGCGGCGGGCAGGTGCTGCTGGGTCAGGCCGCCGGGGCTCTCGCCGGCATCCGGGGCGAACGCGGCGATGTAGACCAGGCCGACGACGTTCGGCTGGTTGCCCGCCTCGGTGATCACGGCGCCGCCGTAGGAATGGCCGACCAGCAGCACCGGGCCGCTTTGCTGCGCGATCATCTTGCGGGTGCGCTCGGCGTCGTCGGCCAGCGAGGTCAGCGGCATTTCCACCGCACGGATATCGGTGTAGCCCTTGCGCGTCAGCTCGATGATGACCTTGGCCCAGTGCGCTGCGCCGCCCCAGAACCCGTGCACCAGGATGATCGTCGGTTTGTTGCCCATGGTCTTGCTCCTCTCTGCACCCGCGTGATGTCGGAAAGATCAACAGCCGATGGAGTATGGAGCCGTTCTGCCGATCCGGCCATGACCGCCGGCCCCGTCAGTGCCGGGACATCAGGCCATGCAGCACGCCGAGGCGCAGGCCGGGCTCCGAAGGCACCATCCGCGCAATCCCGAACACCTTGAAGGCGGCCAGCATGACCACCAGGCCACCCGGCAGGATGCCGTGCCGGTGGGGCTGCAGCCCGGCCAGTTTCAGTTGGCGGACGTTCTTCACCTCCAGCAGGCGCAGCGACAGCCGCAGCAGGCCGCCGTAGGTGATGCCGCCCAGGCCGTCGTCGTTGAGCCGGTTGGCCTTGAGCACCTTGGCCAGCATGCGGGCGGTGCCCGACGAGCCGATGGTCTGCTGCCAACCCTGGGCCCGGTAGCGCCGGGCGACCTTCTCGAACTGCAGGATCGCCACCCGCTCGGCCTCCAGCAGCGCCGCCGGGGAGATGTCGCCCCCGCCGAAGTAGCGGGCGCTCAGGGTGCCGCTGCCGACCGCGATGCTTTCGGTCAGCAAGGGCCGGGTGCCCTGCCCCAGGATCAGTTCGGTGGAGCCGCCGCCGATGTCCACCACCAGGCGCATGTCCTCGGCGCAAGGGATCGCGTGCGCGACGCCGGCATACACCAGCCGGGCCTCTTCGTGCCCGGAGATGACATCGATCGGGAACCCCAGGTGGCGTTCGGCGCTGGCCAGGAACAGCGGCGCGTTGTCGGCCTCGCGCACGGCGCTGGTGGCCACCGCCCGCACCCGCCCGGCCTCGAAGCCGCGCAGTTTCTTGCCGAACCGGGCCAGCGCCTGCCAGCCGCGGTCCAGGGCCATCTCGTCCAGCGCACCGCCGTCGAACCCCTCGGCCAGGCGCACCGGCTCGCGCAGGGTCTTGACCTCCTGAATGACGAACCCCCGGCTGTGCCGGACCGACTGCCCGATCATCATGCGAAACGCATTCGAACCCAGGTCGATGGCGGCAAACAGGGAGGCGTCTTCTTTCATGGAGGGATCCTTGCGGGCACCCGGCGCGGGATGCGCAAACCGGTTTGCGCGCAGTGTGCCCCGGGATCGATGACAGCCTGATGACGCAGGCCGGCTGTCGGTCGGGAAAGGCCTGTCATGACACTGTCATTTTCAGGTCGCCATACTGCACCCAATACCTCGCGTGCTCTTCACTTCGCTGCCCACATGGCGGCTTTTTTTTTGCCTGCCGTCGCTGCCTGTGCGACGGCGGACCTTCCTTGCGCGCGGTTCAGGGTTAGAATCGCCCGGTTCGACACTCACGTTAAGGAAGATCGAGGCATGTCCACCCCCGGCATTTCCCTGCAAGACACCGCGGCACCGGAAGGCGTCTGCTACGGCTGCGGCGGCCGCAACCCCCACGGGCTGCACGTCAAGAGTTTCTGGCACGAAGACGGCGTGCACGTCATGGCCGAGCACCTGCCCGAGGCCAAGTACTGCGGCTGGCCGGAACTGGTGTACGGCGGCCTGCTCGCGATGCTGGTGGACTGCCACTCCAACTGGACGGCCATGGCCTACCACTACCGGGCCGAACAGCGCGAACCCGGCAGCCTGCCGCGCATCGACTGCGTCACCGGCAACCTGGGCCTGAAGTTCATCAAGCCGACGCCGATGGGCGTGCCGCTGACGCTCAAGGCCCGGGTGGACGGCGACGTCGGGCGCAAGACCCGCGTCATCTGCGAGGTCTACGCCGGGGAGACCCTGACCGCCGTCGGCGATTCGGTGTTCGTGCGGGTGGACACCGGGCAGCTCGCCGACGCCGCCCACGGGCGCTAGCCCACCACGCCGGCCTGCGCTAGCCCTCCTTCGGCGGCTGCGCCGGCGCGGCGTACCACTGCTCTTTCGGCACGCGCTTTTCCTCTTCGGGATCGCCCAGGTAATGCGGCGACATGATCTGCACGCCGTACTCGTTGAACACGTCCTGGATGTTGGCGTGCAGCATGCTCAGCAGCACCGCCCGGGGCCGGGGCTCGCTGGGGATGGCCTGGGCCACCAGGCGGTATTCGGGGTAGAAGTCCGACAGCGCGGTCTGGAACACCTGCGCGGGCGGCTTCTCCAGCACGCCGGGCGTGCGCCGGGCCGCTTCCAGCAGCATCGCTTCCACCTGCCGCCACGGCGTGTCGTAGCCGATGGTCACCACCGTGTCGACCACATAGCCCGGCCCCTGCACGGTGCGCGAATAGTTCTTGGTGACCGTGCCGGTGATCATCGAATTGGGCAGGGTCAGCACCTCGCCCAGGCCGGTGCGGATGCTGGTGGTGAACATGCCGAGCTCCGTCACCGTGCCTTCGTATTCGCCGATGCGCACGAACTCGCCGGGGCGCAGGGTGCGGGTGTAGGTCAGGATCAGCCCGGCCGCCGCCTGCCCCACCACGCTGGTGGCGCCCAGGGAAATCATCAGGCCGATCAGCACCGACAGGCCCTTGAACGCATCGGTGTCGGCGCCGGGCAGGTACGGGTAGGCCATGGCCAGCGCGAACAGCCAGATCGCCAGGGACGTCAGGCGCTGGGTCGGCTGCAGGGTTTCGCCGTTGAGCCAGTTGAACGTGCCCGGCGCCGCCATGCGCCTGAGCACCCGGCGGCTGAACGCGGTGGCGCCCCGGGCGATGAAGAAAATCGCCAGGGCCACGCCCAACCCCGGAATGGCGCCGACGATGGCCTGGAACAGATAGCCGGCCACCTCGACCAGGTAACGGTTGAGGCTTTCGCCCCACGGGCGCGTGTAGGGGAAACGCGACAGGACGAACCCCAGCCATTCATACGTGAGCAACAGCAATACCAGCCAGCGCAACAGCCAGAACAGGCGGATCACCAGCGGATAGAGGAAATTGCTCTCGATCACCTGCACCCGACCCACCTTCAGCGCCCGGGTGTGCCGGTCCATCACCTCGGGCAGGCGCTTGAGCACCTTGCCGCGCAGCCAGGCCACGCCCCACAGCAGCGCCAGATAGACCGCCGTGGCGATGGCCGCCGCGCCGGCCGCACGCAGCATCAGGTGCAGGTTGCGCGCCTCGCCGGTCTCGGCCACCACCTGACGCAACGTCTGCGCCGCCCCTTGCGCGGCCTGCTCGACGGAGGCGTACGCCAGGCTGTCGACATCCCCCGGATCGACGATGAACGCACGCTTGTCGCCCAGCAGCACCAGATAGCTGTCGCGCACCGCCTCGACGCTCACCGCCAGTTCGTCCCCCGCGTCCAATGCCTCGGCGATCACCGCCCGCGCCCGTTTGGCCCTGACGGCCGGCGCCTCGCCCAGCACCGTGGCGCGGAACACCATGACGCTGCGGTTGGCCACCTTCAGTTCGGCGCCGTTCCCGACGGGGTTCAGGGTGTCCCCGGCCCGCAGCGACACCGGCCAGGACAGCGCGAAAACCACCAGCAAAAGGGCCGCCAACCTGCTCCGCATGCGTCGCTTCCTTCGTTCACCGGGTAAGGGGTTCATTACAGATCGCAGCGTAGTCCAGGGCACCGGGGTTGTCAGACGGGCACGCCGCGAACGGCCCCCGGCTCGACAACCCGCGTGCAGCGACTACTTTTACCTGACCGTTTGAACGTCACCAATGGCGCACCGGGCGCCATGAGGAACGATGCATGCGTCCTATCCGAGTGTGCGGTGCTCCGACGTCCTGCCTCTATGCCCTGCCCTGGCTGCTCGGCCTCCTGGCCACGGACGCCGTCGCCGGCGGCATCCTGATCTACGAAGCCGGCCAGGAAGGCAACGGACTGGCCAACGCCGGCGCCGCCGCGCTGGCCACCGACCCCAGCGTGCTGATGAGCAACCCCGCCGGGATCACCGAGCTGGCCGGCACCCAGATCAGCGCCAACGCCCAGGTGATACTCGGCGACCTGTCCTTCTCCCGCGACAGCCGCAACGGCTTCGACGGCAACGAAGGCGGCAACGCGCTGCAATGGCTGCCGGGCTCAAGCTTCTTCGTCAGCCACCAGCTCGACGACCGCTCGGCCATCGGCTTCGGCATGTACGGCAACTTCGGCCTGGCGCTGGACTACGACGATGACTGGGCCGGGCGCTACTTCACCCAGGAAGCGGCGGTGATCGGCGTGTCGTTCCAGCCCACCGTCGCCCATCGTTTCACTGACCGGCTCTCGGTGGGCATCGGCCCGCGCATCGTGTACGGTTACTACCGCACCGAAATGGCCATCGACAACAACCTGCTCGGCCTCGCGGACCGGCCGGACGGCCAGCTGGAGTACAAGGACACCGACGTCGGCACCGGGGTCAACCTGGGCCTGCTCTACACGCTCGACGAGCGCACCCGGATCGGCCTGGCCTACACCAGCAAGGTGCGGCTGGAGTTCAAGGACAAGCCCCACGTGCGCAACGTCAGCAACCCGATCATCAACGCCGCCCTGCGCCGTCTGGATGTCGACGACCTGGAACTGGACATGAACGTGCCGCAGACCGTGCTGCTGAGCGTGGCCCATGACCTGACCCCGCAATGGAAACTGCTGGGCAGCCTCGGCTGGCAGGACTGGAGCGACTTCGGCAACATCGGCGTGGAAGTCGACAGCAACGCCGGCGGCGTCGACCGCACCGTGGACCGGCACTACAAGGACACCTGGCACGCCTCCGTCGGCGCGCAGTACCAGGCCACCCGCCAATGGCGCTGGAACATGGGCCTGGGTTACGACAGCTCGGCCGTGGACGACAAGGACCGCACCGTCGACAACCCGATGGGCGACACCTGGCGGCTGGCGACCGGGGTGAACTATCAGGTCGACGAAGGCCTGGACGTGCACCTGGCCTACACCCTGGTCTGGCTCGGCGACATGGACGACGAGCAGACCAAGCGGCGCTCCGGCACGACCCTGTCCGGCACCTTCAAGGACAGTGCCCTGCACATCATCGGCGGCGGCGCGACCTGGCGGTTCTGAGCCGGTGCACGGCAGGACCGACGCGCGGCCCCAAGGAATCCGACCATGTCCCTGACCCTCTACTACCACCCGCTGTCGTCGTACTGCCACAAGGTGCTGATCGCGCTCTACGAGCACGGCACCGCGTTCGAAAGGCGCATCATCGACCTGTCCAGCGACGCCGACCGGGCCGAGCTGCAGGCGCTGTGGCCGCTGATCAAGTTCCCGGTGATCCGCGACCACGGGCGCCGGCGCGACGTGCCGGAGTCGAGCGTGATCATCGAGTACCTGGACCGCTTTCACGGCGGCGGCCTGCGCCTGATTCCCGACGGCTGGGAGGCGGCCCTTGAAGTGCGCCTGTGGGACCGCTTCTTCGATCAGTACGTGCAGACGCCCGTGCAGCAGATCGTCGGCGACCGCATACACGCCCGCAACGGCGACCTGAGCGCCCAGCGCAGCCTGCTGAACACGGCCTACGGCATGCTCGACAAGCAACTGGCGCCCGGCGGCTGGGTCGCCGGCCCGGACTTCAGCCTGGCCGACTGCGCCGCCGCGCCGGCGCTGTTCTATGCCAGCACGCTGGTGGCGTTCCCTGCGCAGCACCGGCGGCTCGGCGACTACTTCGAGCGGCTGGTGCAGCGCCCCTCCGTGCGCCAGGTGCTTGAAGAGGCCAAACCGTGGTTCGGCTTCTATCCGTTCGCCGAGGCGATTGCCCCGCGCTTTCGCTGAAGCCAGGCACAGGGTAAGGCCAA
>NZ_JBIVHR010000052.1:0-22370 GCF_044749305.1 Pseudomonas sp. NPDC089534
GCAGGCTGGCTCCCACAGGTGTCCCGGGTGTTCGCAAGATTTATGTACACCACCAGAACCTGTGGGAGCTGGCTTGCCAGCGATGAGGCCGGCACAGCCGACATCTCTGTTGCCTGACCCACCGCCACCCCCAGAGGCCATCACTGCGTCTGAGGGCTCAGGCACGCCAGCAGGCAAGTGGGATCGAGCACCTCGTCATTGACGTAGATGCCGCGCTCGGCATCGTAGGTGCGCACGAACACCCGCACCGTGGCGTCGGCCACCGTCGGCAACTGCGAGTCGTGGAACACGTGGCGGTCCGGGATGACGATGAAGTCCTGCGGTGACGTGTCATCGAAGGTCCGCGGCGGCGCAGCCGACAGCGACGGCGGCGCGGGGTGGGCGAAGGGCTGGTCCGCCCCGTAGTAATTGAAGTTGCTGTCCAGCGCCTGGGCCTGAGCGGCGGCGAGCAGAAAGCCCGGCAACAGCGACCAAGTGAGCGTTCGCATGGCGGCACCTGTGGAAACGGTTTTCCCCAAGGCTGTTAACTATAGTCGCGCCGCCGGTTACATGTTCCCAACAACTGCCGCCGTCAGGCTGATCTAGACTCGGGCCGCTCAATCACGAGCACCACCCGGAGAGCGCCATGGAAGTGCCGAACCCTCAAGACGCCGTCGACAGCAACCGCCAGGCCTGGAACGATTCCGCCCGCCACCACCGCGACACGCCCGAATGGCAAGCCCTGCTGGCCGGCGTCGCCCAAGCGGATTTCTCCTGCCTGGACGACACCCTGCGCGGCCTGCTGGAGCAGGTCGGGGTCGAGGGCAAGGACGTGGTGCAACTGGGCTGCAACAATGGCCGGGAGAGCCTGTCGCTGTTCGCGCTGGGCGCGCGGCGGGTCACGGGGATCGACCAGTCGGCGGCGTTTCTCGAACAGGCCCGGGCGCTGAACGCGCGTTCACCGCACGACGCGCAATTCATCCAAGCCGACATCCACCGTCTGCCGGCCGAGCTGGACGGCCGGTTCGACCTGGCGCTGATCACCATCGGCGTCCTCAACTGGATGCCCGACATCGGCGCGTTCTTGCGTCATGTCGCCCGGGTACTCAAGCCCGGCGCACGCCTGGTGATCTACGAAACCCACCCGTTCCTGGAAATGCTCGACCCCGAGGGCGAGGATCCGTACCGCCTCGCCACGTCGTACTTCCGTGAAGAGCCGTTCGTGCAGGAAGAACCCATCGTCTACGCCGGCAAGGTCGAACAGAAGGCCGCGCCGTCCTACTGGTTCGTGCACACCCTGGGCGCGATCTTCAGCGGCGCCATCGGCGCGGGGCTGAACATCGCGCACTTCAAGGAATACCCGCACTCCAACCGCGAAGAACTGTACGACCGCTACGAAGGGCAGACGGCGCAGATGCCGATGTGCTTCACCCTGGTGGCGGAAAAGCGCTGAGTGACAACCTCCCGAGCCTGACTCAAGCCCGCGCCGCCGCCGTCACCACCGGCCGGCCCGGCTTGCGCAGGGGCTCCAGCCTCGACCCTTGGTAGCGGGTCTCGCGGAACAGGCGCCAGCGGCCGAACAGGCCGTAGACGTGGGTGACGCGGCCCTGTTCGTGGTAGCCCATGCGGATGTGCAGCTTGAGCGCCGGGATGTTGTGGGTCTCGCAGACGTCCACCACGGTGTGGCAGCCCTGGGCGGCCATGGCTTCCCAGAGCGCGACCTGGACGTCCACCGACAGGCTGCTGCCGAAGTACGCCCGGGTCATTTCGCCGCCGAACTCGAAGAACTCGCCGGGTTTGACCGGAAATTCGCAGCCGTAGTAGTGGCGGTCGTGGTAGTCGCGCACGCTGCCCCAGATGAACGCCACCGCGTGGCCGTCGGCGTCGAGGTACATGTGCCCGGTGTGGCCCTCGGCGGCCAGTTCGGCCATGGTCTGCACGCGGTCGCCGAAATGCTTGGCGAACGCCGTGGCGTTCTCTGGCGTGATGTCCACCCGGCGCAGGCCTTCGTAGGGGCGCAGCGTGTGCGGCGGCACCGGGCTGACCAGGTCGCGCTCCATCCACAGCAGTTCCCAGTGGAAGAACACATAGCGTTTCCACAGGGTGGCGAAGGTGCGGCCCAGGCCTTTTTGCCGGATGCGTTCGCGCAGCTTTTCGATGACGCTCATGTTGCCCTCCGTGGCCTAGGCCCGGTGCGGTGGATGATGCTTTTTGTGGGTATAGATCACGCTTGCAAGGTCATTGCGAAGTGCCATCTTCGAATGTATTGCAAGGTATGTAAGTCACTCGGGCACGGCGGTGCCGCGCAGCAGTTCCTTGTTCAGGTCCGCATAGGAAATCCGTGCGACACCCTTCAGCCGCCGCTCTAGCACGCTGCTGAGGGACTCGCCCGGTTGCAGGTAGGCATCGCCGAAATCGCCGGTCAGCTGCGTCGGGTGGGCGACGATCTCCAGCACGCCGTCGGTCGGCGCGGCGGCGTCGCGCAGGTCCACCGGGGTGCAGACGTAGTCCGCCGTGGCGCCGGCCAGGTTGTGCAGGCGGCGGTTGAGCAGGCCCTTGAACAGGCGCTTGGGCAGGTTGAGGTTCTGCCCCAGGTTGCGCGCCAGGCGCACCGGTACGCCTTGGCGGGCGGCGAAGCGGGCGACGATCTCGCCGATCGGCCAGATGTTGTGCACGTGCTGGTGGGAGTCCAGATGGCTGGGGCGCAGGCCGTGATCGACGCAGCGCTGCCATTGCGCCTGCAATTCCTGCTGCACCGCCTCGCGGTCCTCGCGGCCGAGCCAGAGGCTGTGGCGCGGCAGGTTGAGGTCGAACACCCCGTGGCTGTCGCAGAACGTGCGGCGGGCCAGGATCGCCTGGCTCAGGGGCCGTCCGTAGGTCAGGTTGAAGTGCAGGCCGACCCGCCCGTCGAGCAACGGATGCCGGGCGAGGGCGCAGGCCGCCTCGAAGGCCGGCATGTTGGCCATGGCGGTGGCGGAGCTGATGACCCCGGCCTTGAAGGCGCCGAAGATCACCGTGTTTTCGTTCGGGCTGAGGCCGAAATCGTCAGCGTTGACTATGATTTGGCGTGGCATGTTCGCCCTCCGTGGTCGTTGGGTGGGTGTGCGGTGCAGGCTTGGCGTCAGGTGCCGCCCGCTGCGCCCGCCATCGCTGCAGCGCCGGCTTGAGGCGCTGCCAGAGCCGCAGCGCCAGACCCAGCAGCAGGCCGCTGGGGCGCCAGGAGTAGAAGCTCCAGCGCCAGTGTTCCAGTTGCCCGGTCATGCGTTCGTGCAGTTGGTGGCTGGAGTTTTCCAGGCTCACCCGCGAGGCATCGATCCAGTGCCAATGCTCGTCCAGCCCCCAGCGGATCCATTCCTCCAGCAGCACCCGGCCGCTGCCCAGGTTCGCATGCTGCGGCAGGAACGCGAGGTTGTAGTCGTAGAGCCGGCCCTGTTCGAGCAGGCCCAGGCGGTAGCTGAGGCAGCGCCCGTCCAGCTCCAGCGTCACCACCCGCACCCGGCCCTGGGCGGCGAGGGCGGTGAAGGCGTCGTGCATCCAGCGGCGGCTGCGCTCGGTGGCGAAGATGCCGACACCTTCGTCGCCCTTCCAGCTCACCGCTTCGACTTCGCCGATGGCTTGCAGCAGCGGGCCCATGCTGTCGGCGTCCGGCACGATGCGCCGCACCACCGCGCCGCAGGCGGCGATCCGTTTGCGCGCCCGGCGCAGCTTGTAGCGCGGATCGCCCGAGACTTCCTGGCGGTCGGCGTCGCTGATCAGGTGCACCGGCACCCGGCAGCTCAGCCGCCGTTCGCCCGTGGAGCTGACGGCCATCCAGTGGGTGAGGGCGCTCGGTTCGCCCACCGGCTCCGTCAGCTCGTTGAGTTGCAGCAAGGCGTGGGGCATCCGCCGGCGGATCAGCGCCAGCGCCCGGCGCATGCCGGCGCCGTCCAGCTGCGAAAGCAGCGCGAGGCGGTCGGCCAGCGGATGGCCCAAGTGATGCACGACCCGGAAGGGCCAGCCGCCGAACCGTTCGCG
The DNA here is from genome assembly GCF_044749305.1 of Pseudomonas sp. NPDC089534. Taxonomy (NCBI): domain Bacteria; kingdom Pseudomonadati; phylum Pseudomonadota; class Gammaproteobacteria; order Pseudomonadales; family Pseudomonadaceae; genus Pseudomonas; species Pseudomonas sp. NPDC089534. Next base: position 3,994 of record NZ_JBIVHR010000052.1, read on the forward strand.
CCCGGCCACCAGCGGCAGGCACAGGCGCAATTCGTCCGCGTCCCAACCCAGCAGAATGTGCAGGCGCTCGTCCTCGCCCAGCGCCTGTTCGGCCGCGCACAGCCAAGCCAGGCTGTTGAACGGCGTGTGGTCCGTCACCCGCAGGCGCAGCGCTTCGTATTGCGCGGCCGGGAAGTCGGGTGCGCACAGCGAGGTGCGCCATTCGAATTGCGCCATAGGGTCAGGTCGCCGGTGCGGTGACAGGTGGACGGGAAGGCTTGCGCAGCGCGTCCAGGCGCGAGCCGCTGTAGCGGGTTTCGCGGTAGAAGCGCCAGCGGCCGAACAGGCCGTAGACGTTCATGATCCGGCCCTGCTCGGTGTAGCCCATGCGCAGGTGCAGCTTGAGCGCGGGGATGTTGTGGAACTCGCAGACGTCCACCACCTTGTCGCAGCCCTGGGCGGCCATGGCTTTCCACAGCTCCAGCTGCAGGTCCACCGACAGCTCGGTGCCCCAGTAGGCGCGGGTCAGTTCGCCGCCGAACTCGAAGAACTCGCCGGGTTTGACCGGGAATTCGCAGCCGTAGTAATGCCGGTCGTAGTAGTTGTGCGCGCAGCCCCAGATGAACGCCACGGCATCGCCCTGGTCGTCCAGGTGCATGTGCCCGGTGTGGCCCTCGGCGGCCAGTTCCGCCATGGTGCCGACGCGGTCGCCGAAGTAGCGGGCGAAGGCGCCGGTGTTGGTCGGGGTGATCTTCACCACCCGCAGCGCCGGGTAGGGCTTGAGGTTGTGGGGCGGCACCGGGCTGACCAGGTCGCGCTCCATCCACAGCAGTTCCCAGTGGAAGAACACGTAGCGTTTCCACAGGGTCTTGAAGGTGGCCTTGAGGCCTTTCTGGTGGATCCGCTCGCTGAGTTTTTTCAGGGCATTCATGGTGTTCACTCCTGATGACGGTGCAGGGCGCGGCCGAAGGCCTGCGCGGCAGAACATCACAAGGGCGGTCATGAGGCGCTCCAGCGCAGGGCGAACAGGGTCTGTCCCGGCAGGTCGAAGCGCACGCGGCCGTCCTGGCAGCGAAAGGGTGCGTCGCGGCTGCGGTTGTCGGCGCCGAAGTAGCGCAGGGCGCCGTTGTTCAGCGGGCACTTGGCGCCGCCCAGATCCATCCGTTGCAGGCGCGTGCCTTTGTTCACGCCCAGCAGCGAGCGCTGGTCGTCGCCGGCCATCGCCAGCGCATCGACCTCGAAGGCGTCGTTGTCCAGCCACAGCACCTGGTGCAGCCAGTGCTGGCGGATGAACTGCTGGGCCAGGCCCACCGGCTTGAGTTCGAAGCGGTCGTCGCCCAGCACCCGGATCATGCCTTTGGGGTACTGCGGCTCGTCGGCGGCCTGGAACCAGTTGAGCATCGTCAGCAGGCCGTCCTGCGAAGCGTTGATCGCCACCGACGCCCACCACAGCGAAGCGTAGTGGGTGTCCTGATCGTAGGGGCTCAGGCTGGAGCCGCTGGACAGGTTGGTCTGGTCCAGCAGCAGCGCCTTGCGCGGCACGCCGTGGGCATCCAGCCCGACCAGTTGCGCGGCGCGCTGCACGCTGTCGCGGTAGGTGCGGGTGGCGAGCAGGTCGCGGACCATCCATTCGTGCCAGGCCAGGGCATCGATCTGGGCGGCGGATTCGTCCAGCAGCCGGCGCGCCCAGTCGAGGCCGCGCTTGTCCGCCGCACGGTCGGCGAACGGTCCGTTGACCAGCCTTGAGCTGGCCGGCATCGCGATGCGCACGCCGGCTGCGGCGTTGGCCGGGTCGCTGCGCACCTGGCGGGCCATGCTGGCGAAGATCGCCCGGTACTGCTCGTAGCTGGCGTAGTTGAGGTTCGGCTCGTCGGCAAAACCGATGTAGTGGATGCCCTTGCCGCCGAGCGCACGGGTGCCGGCGAGCCAGGCGTCGAGGCCGCCGTTGCTTTGCGTGTCGGCGCGCAGGTCGGCCTGGCGTTGGCTGCCGGCGAGCAGGGTGATGTCCTGGCGGATGCCGAAGCGTTCCTGATAGGCCTGGCGGAAGGCGTCTTCGAAATGCGGGTTCTTCGCCGTCACGTCGACGAAACTGTAGTAACTGGCCGCCGCCGGCTTCAGCGCATCGAGCACCGCATGACTGGCGGGCGGCGGCAGCACGTAGGGCAGGGCGATGCCCAGGTCCGGCGTGCGGCCCAGGACTTTGTCGTGCAGGGTCAGGCGGGTCTGGCCGTCGTTTTCGCGCAGCGGCTTGAGCTGCTCGGGCGCCTGTGCGAACAGGTTGGCCGTGCCGTCGAGCCAGAACGCCGCCTTGCCGCTGCCGTGCAGGCGCAGGCGCCAGACCTGTTCGTGCTCGCTGACCGGCAGGCTCACCTGATCGAACTGCCAATAGGCCGGGTAGGGCACCAGCTTCAGCGTCAGGGCCTGCCCGTCGCCGACCCGTTGCGCCTGCAGGGCGTCGACGCCGCCGTGGAACTTGCCCGCCAGCACCGCACGCTCGCCCGGCGCGACCTTGAAATACAGGGTGTCGCCGTCCCGGGTCTCGGCGCAGAAATGCACCTTGGCCGGGGCGAACAGGGCGACGGTGCGTTCGTCATGTTCGACACGGTAGTTGCGGAAGCTGTAGCCGGGGATCTCCAGTCGGTAACTGGCCGCGCCCGGCGCCAGGGGCCAGCTCTGGCTGCCGCGGGTTTCGCTGGCGGCGATCAGCCGCTCGCCTTGCAGCTTGCCCTGGCCGTCGAGCAGGTACAGGTGCTCTTCGTTGGCGTCGGCCTGCCACGCCGGCGCCCAGCGCACGGTCAGCGTGTCCGGGCGGTCCGCCTGCAGGTACAGGCTACCGTCGCGGATGTCGCCCCAGCGCATCGACGCCGCGAAGGCGTCCAGCGACAGGCCGAGGCCGAGCAGCAGGGCCAGGCTTCTCATGCGGTTTTCCTGTGCAGCATCAGCCACATCGGCGCGACGTCGCTGGGCAGGATGATCAGGGTTTTCCAGAACGGCACGCCGCTCAGCCGGCAATACAGCACCAGCATCGCCACCGTCACCGCCAGGTAAGCGATGGACGAGGCCGCCGCCGCGCCGACGATGCCGTAGGCGGGAATCAGCAGCAGGTTCAGCGCCAGGTTGAGCAGCGCGCCCAGACCCATCAGCAGCGACACCGTGCCGGGGCGGTTCTTGCCCAGCAGGTCCAGGCGCAGGATGCTCGCGTAGCACAGCCCCAGCAGGCCCGGCAGCAAGGCCAGCAGGGCCGGGTAGGCCGGCTGGTAGGCGGCGCCGAACAGGGTGACGATCAGCCATTGGCCGATCAGCGCCATCGTCAGGCAAGCGCCGAGCATCACCGTGGCGGTCAGGCGCAGGGCCAGCGGAGTGAGTCGGTCCATGCCTTCGTCCTGTTGCAGCAGGCGTTTCATCAGCGGCGTGGTGACCGCTTCCGGGACGATCAGCAGCAGTTCGGCGGCGGCGCTGGCCATGGCGTAATGGCCCAGCGCGGCGCTGCCGAGCAGGGCGCCGATGAACAGGTAGTCCGAGCGCAGGATCACCTGCTGGAACAACAGGTCCGGATGGCTGCGGGCGCTGTAGCGCAGCAGTTCGTTCTGGCTGGCGCGGTCCCATTGCAGGCGCACGGGCTGCGCGCGCCCAAGCCACACCCAGCCGGCCAGCACCACCAGGCCGATGCCGGTCAGCCAACTGATCAGCGCCGCCTCCAGCGCCGATTCCTTCCACATCCAGAACAGCGCCAGGAACAGCAGCAGCGGCGCCAGCGATTCCACCAGGCGCAAGGCGTTGAACGCCACCACGCCGCCGGAGGCGTTGTGCAGGGTCAGCAGGCCGCTCTTGAGCACCGTCAGCGGCACCGCCAGCAGCAACAGCCAGGCCAGCAGGCCCAGTTGCACCGTCACGTCCAGCCCGGCGCCGAACTCACGCACCAGCGCCACCACCAGCAAGGTCAGCAACCCCGCCAGCAGGCAACCGAACACCAGCACTTGGCTGAGCAAAAGGCCCATCGGCCGCTGTTTGGCCGCCTGATAGCCCACCGCCGAATTGAGCCCGCCACTGGTGGCCGCACTGATCAGGTCCGGCAGGGTGCTGAGCAGGGCGAACAGCCCGCGCTCGCTGGGCCCCAGGATCCGCGCCAGCAGCACGTTGCGCAAAAGGCGCAGGCCGATCATCGCCAGTTTGGTGCCCATGCTCAGGGCCAGGTGGCGCAGGTAGCTGCCTCGGCTCATGGCCGCGCCCCGCGGAAGATCCGCCATGACAGCAGCTCCGGATTGCGCGCGGTGCGCTGGCTGACGCCGAAGCGCGGCAGGTTCAGCGGATCCCCCGTGCCGCGGTAGATGCCGGTGCCGGTGCCGAGGGCGAACGGGAAGTCGTGGTTGGCGACCTGCTCGCGCACCCGCGCATCGTTGTCGCCGTTGGGGTAGCAGTACACCGGCAGCGGCCGGTTGCAGCCGTTGTGCAGGGCGGTGCGGCTGCGGCTGATCTCTTCGTTCAGGCGCACGTCGTCCAGGCCGGTGAGGATCGCGTGGCTGGCGCCGTGGGGGCCGAAGCGCACCAGCCCGGACGCCTCCATGGCGCGCACCTGGTGCCAGTCCAGCGCCTGGGGAAGCGACTCCTGCGGGCATTCGTCGGTCAGGCGTTCGAGGATGGCCGGGTCGAGGGTCTTGAGGTCTTGCAGGTAATGCAGCAACGACAGGCTGCGACGGTTCACGTCGATGTCGTCCATCAGCACCGGCAGGGGATGGCCGATCGCATGCAGGCATTCGATCAGGTGCATGCGCGGCTTCTCGCCGTGGCTGCCCCACAGGGTTTCGCCGACGCTTTCCCACCAGAAGCGCTGGCGGCTGCCGATGAAGTCGGTGGACAGGAACACGCTGGCCGGCACCTGATGCTTTTGCAGCAGCGCGAAGGCGTTGACCGCGTTGTCGCGCCAGCCGTCGTCGAAGGTCAGCGCCACCTGCGGGCGCTCGGTGCGCAGCGCGTTGGGCTGCAGGATCTCCATCAGCGGCACGCAATCGAAATGGCGCCGAAGCCACACCAAGAGATGCTCGAACGCCTTGGGCCCCACGCACAGTTCGTTGCGGTGCGGCAGGTCGGCGGCGCGGTCGTTGGACAGCACCCGGTGGAGCATCAGGATCACCCCGGCGCCGTGCAGTTGATGTCGCCCCACGGACGAATTGAGGTACAGCCAGCCACTGGTGCGTTTTATCAGTTGTTTGATCGCCATGGCTGTGCCCTCTCTCTTATCGGTTTTGTTCAGGGTTCCACTGGGCGTAGCGCTGGCCGCGCAGGAACTGCCACAGGCCGATGCTCATGCCTGCCAGGGTCACCAGCAGGAACGCCGCGAGGCGGAACGGTTTGGGGAGACGGTGTTGCGAATCCAGCAGGCCGGCGATGGCGGCGGCATAGCCGAGCAACTGCGCCAGCAGGCTCAGGCGATAGAAACCGTGGTCGTCCCACAGCCAGAAATTGCTCAGCAGCAGCGGCAGCAGCAGGACCGGCGCCAGACGGCGGATCAGCTTGTGGCTGATCAGGGCCAGCGCGTACAGGCCGTGCTTGAGCGGGTTGAGCAGCTCACGGCGCTGGGCCAGGCTTTGCAGGCCGCCGACGGTGACGCGCTGGCGGCGGCGGAACTGTTTGTCCGCATCGTCCACGCCGTGGTCGATCACCTGAGCCTGGGGCACGTAGACGATGCGCTTGAACTTCGCCGGCGCGCAGGTGCTGAGGAAGAAGTCGTCGTTGACCTCCGCCGGCACGTTCTCAAACAGTTCGCGGCGCAGGGCCAGCAGGGCGCCATCGGCCGAGACCATGCAGCCGGTGCGGTTCTCGACCCGGCGCAGCCAGCCTTCGTAATGCCGGTAGAGGCTGTCGCCGACGCTCAGGCCGCCGCCGGTGACCGGGATCACCATGTGCCCCGCGCAGGCGCCGACCTCGGGGTCGCTCAACGGCGCGAGCAGGTGGCCGAGGGTGTCGAGCGACCATTGGTTGTCGGCGTCGGTGAACACCAGGATGTCGCCGCTGCTCTGCGCCACGCCGGCGTTGAGGGTGGCGGCCTTGCCCTGGCGCGGCAGGTCGAGCACGGTGATGCGCGGGTCGTCGACCGTGCGGGCGCGGGCCACGGTGTCGTCGGTGGAGCCGTCGCTGGCCAGGATGATCTGCAGCGTGGCCGGCCGGTAATCCTGGGCCAGCAGGGTGCGCAGCTTGTGCTCGATGTGCCGCGCCTCGTTGTGGGCGGCGATCACCACGCTGACGTTCAGCGGCGGCGCCGGGGTGTGGCGCCAGGCCGGGAACAGCGGCGCGAGCAGGGTCAGCAGCAGCGGATAGCCGAGGTAGGCGTACACCGGTAGCAGCAGGCAGGTCCAGAAAATGAATTCAGCCACGGGCAGGCCTCCTGGCGGTCCAATGACACAGACTGAGAATGAACGCGGCCCCGGCCAGGTGCAGGCGCACCCAGTGCAGCCCCCACAGTTGCAGGGTCAGGCCGAGGTCGTGGTGCCGGTTGCTCTGGCGCACGCTGAGCACCAGCGCCGGCAGGGTGGTCAGCAGCACCATGAGCGCCGCGTGGTGGGGAAAACCGTTGAGCAGGGCGGACACCGCCAAAAGGTCCAGCACCCATGCGGCCAGCGACAGCAGCGGGAAGCGCAGCAGCCGCAGGTTGACGCCGTGGGTGCGCAGCAATTGCAGGTGGCTGCCCTGGCGCCACATTTCCTTGCCCATCCACTCGCGCCAGTTCATTTCATAGCCCCAGTGCAGGGCCACGCTTTCGTTGACCGACAGCAGCCGCGCCCCCTGTTCGTTCAGGCGCAGGGTGAATTCCTTGTCTTCGCCGGTGCGCAGGTTTTCGTCGAAGCCGCCGACCTTGTCGAACCAGCGCCGGCGCATCAGCAGGTTGGCGCTGGGCAGCCAGTCCACGGCGTGGGCGATGTGGGTCTGCGGGCGCAGGGCGCGGCGCTGCCAGGCCACGGCGTACCACGGCGCGGCGGCGGGGGTGTGCAGGTCCAGCCCGAACACGTCGGCGGTGCCCACGGCTTCGGTGGCGAACAGCGGGCCGAGCCAGTCTTCGGGCATTTCGATGTCGGCGTCGATGAACGCCAGCCATTCGCCGGTGGCGATGGCGGTGCCGCGGTTGCGCAGGGCGCCGATCATCAGCCCCGGCATGACCAGCACCTGGGCGCCGAACTGCCGGGCGATCTGCGGGCCGTCGTCGGTGGAGCCGTTGTCGACCACGATCAGCTCGCACTCGACGCTGGCCGCGTGCGCCGCCTTCTGCGCCGCCAGCAGCGTGCGGCCGATGTGCCGCGCCTCGTTGAACATCGGGATGACGATGCTGATCCGGGTCATGGGCGGGCCTCCCTCGGCGGCGCCTGTTCGGCCTTCAGGCGCAGGACGCTGGTCAGCGCCAGCATGATCCACACGTACTTCTGGTTCGGTGCGCTGAGGAACATCAGGAACAGGGTCAGCGACAGGAAACTCATCCCCAGGTGGGTCATCAGGTCGGCCTGCTCCCAGTCGCGCCGCAGCATCCACGCCCGCCGCGCGCGGATCAGGTTGTACAGGCCCAGGGCGAGCATGCCGACGAACAGCAGGCCCGCCGGGATCCCCAGTTCGCTGAAGATTTCCAGGTAGGTGTTGTGCGCCCGGCGGTACAGGTCGCCGATCTTGCGGTTGGCGGAGAACGCCTTGGCGTAGCCGGTGGTGGCGTAGTGCAGCGGGAAGGTGCCGGGGCCGGAGCCGAGCAAGGGGTTCTCGCGGATCATCTGGCCGCCGACCACGATGTACGAGGCGCGCCGGCCCAGGGATTCGTCGTCGTGGCCGCGGGCCCCGGCGCTGAGCACGCTCAGGGACTGGATGCGGGCGATGTAGCCGGCGGGCATCGCATAGATCGCCAGCGGTATCACGATGGCCGCGCCGAGCATGGCGAAACCCAGGTGACGCGGCCGGATGCGCGACAGCTGCGCACGGTAGTGCCAGCAGCCGATCACCAGGCTCAGGGCCAGCACCACCAGCCCGGAACGGGATTCGGTCTTGGTCATGCCGCCCAGCAGCAGCAGGCAGCAACCGCCCCAGAACAGCCGGTGCAGCAGGTTCGGGCTGCGGATCACCAGCAACAGGCCCAGGGGCACGGCGAAGGCGATCAGCAGGGCGAAGGCGTTGGGGTCTTCGAGCAGGCCGGCGGCGCGGCCCTGGTCCTGGAATTTCGTGGAGAACATCGCCAGGGCGCAGGTGGTGCTGACGCTCAGGGTGACCAGCCGGGCGAACAGGTCCAGGTTCAGCTCGCGGCCGATCAGCAGGGTGATGACGAACAGGATCAGGCCGACGCTCAGCTCGCGCAGGTGCCCCAGGGACATGCCCATGTCGTCGGTGGCGAGCAGGCTTAGCAGGTACAGGGCCATGAAGCCGATCAGGAACCGCCAGACGTTGCTGCGCAGGCGCTCGGACGGCAGTTGGTGCAGCGCCAGTTGCAGCATCAGGATCACGGCCAGCGAAGCGCCGAGCAGTTTGGTGCCCGACAGCGAACTGTCCTTGAAGAAGCCCTCGAACGGCACCAGCGCGGCGATGCCGAGCAGGCCCCAGGCCGGCTTGCGGTACAGCACCGCCACCCCCACCAGGCCGAGCACCGCGCCCGGCGCCAGAAACGGATACGGGCTGGCCAGCAGGGCAATGCAGACCAGGCCGAGCAGACTGACGATCGAGAGCGGGACAATCATGCGCGTGCCTCCCGTGCCGTGCGGATGTACAGCTGCGACCAGCGTTCGGCCAGGGCCTTGAGGTCGTAGCGGTCCTGTTGCGTGCGCCGTGCGTTGTCGCGCAGGTGCCGGGCCAGCACCGGGTCGGTCAGCAGGCTGTCGAGCTGGCGGGCGAGGGCGGCGGTGTCGGTGGGCGCCGCCATCAGGCCGTTGAGCCGGTGCTCCAGCACATCGGGAATCCCGCCGACGCCGAACGCCACCACCGGCACGCCGGTCTGCATCGCCTCCAGCAGGATCATCGGCGTGCCTTCGGTGCGCGAGCTGATCACCAGCGCGTCGAGCAACCGCCACCAGCGGCGCATGTCGGTCTGATAGCCCGGCAGGCGGATGCGCTGGTGCAGGCCGGCGGCATCGATCCGCGCTTGCAGCGCCTCACGTTCCGGGCCTTCGCCGAGCATCACCGCGTCGAGCTGCGGGTGGTGCAGGCACAGCGGGATCAGCGCGTCGAGAAACAGGTCCGGGCCTTTCTCGCTGCTCAGCCGTCCGACGTAGCCGGCGAGCTGGCGCTGACGGCCGGCCCGTGCCTTGCGGGCGGCCTCCGCCGCCGGCAGACCGTTGGGGATCACCTGCAGCTTCTCGGCGCGCACGCTGGCCTGACGGTGCAGGGCGGCGATGCTTTCGGCCACGCACACCACCCGGTTCACCGAGGCGGTGCGGCACAGCTGCAGGCTCAGCCAGGTGTAGAACTTCTGCTTGCGGCTGCGCGGAGTGAAGCCGTGCTGGGTGATCACCAGCGGCAGGCGCAGCAGGGTCGCGCCGAGCCAGCCGAACAGCAGCCCCTTGAAGTTGTGGGTGTTGATCAGCGGGTGTTCGCCGCGCCGCTGACGCAGGTGCCGCAGCAGGGCGGTGAAGCCCGTGCAGCCCTGCGCATCGACCCCGGCCTGGCGAAAGCGCGTGATCAGTTCCGGCGGCGCGTCGAGGAACATCACCTGATGCCGTCCCGGCGTGGCCACGCAGTGGTCGAGCAGCATCCGCTCGGCGCCGTAGAACCCGCCGCTGCTGAGCAAGTGAATGATCGGCAGGGCGGTGTTGGCTGAAGACGGGCCGTTCAATTGCGCACCCAATGCAGGAAGCTCGGCACGGTCCAGTTCTTGTGCGGGTTGCCCGGCAGCGCGTTCTGGTCGTTGATCACCAGCAGCACCGGCACGCCCAGTTCGTGGCTGATCTGCGCCGGGTGCTTGAAGCGGTGGTCGAAGAACTCACGCACATAGACCAGGGCGATCGCCAGCAGCAGGCCGGTGAACAGGCCGAACGGAATGATCAGCAGCGGCTTGGGGAAGGCCGGCTCGGTCGGCTCGAACGGCGGGCTGAGCACCCGGGCGTTGGACAGGTCGTCGTTGAGCGAGCGGGTGGTGCTGCTTTCGGCGAAGCGCTGGGCGTAGGTCGAGAACGCGGCGTGCAGCGCGTCGATCTCGGTGTCCATCTGGCGCAGCTTGCTCTGGGTCTGCTGCAACTGGCGGATGCGTTCCTTGAACTGGGCGATGCGCTCGGTCTTCTGATTGATCACCTGAGTGACCACCGCCAGGTCGTTGGTGCGCTCCTGGATGCGGTTGCTCACGATCTTGAGGAACTGCGCACGGGTGCGGGCGATCTGCTCGCGGGTCAGCAGCATCGGTTCGCTGCCGGGACGGAACACCGCCAGGTCGTTCATGTAGCGGCTGACCTGGGTGGTCAGTTGCTCGCCCAGCTGTTTGATCTCGCGGTCCTCGAACGCCACGTTGTCCACGGTGGTGGTGAAGGTGTAGGGGAACGAGTAGTCATCCAGCTTGTTGCTGCTGGCGGCGGCCAGGGCGGTCTTGAGGTATTCGAGCCAGCGCTGGCTTTGCAGCAGGCGGTCCTGGTACAGGTTCAGCGCTTGCTCTTCGGTGTTGATCGCGTTGAGGCGGAAGGTGATTTCCTCCTTCGGGTCCGACGAGCCGACGCTTTCCAGCAACGCCTGACGGGTGCCTTCGAGGCCGTCCAGGCGCACCTGGTACAGGTGCTTCTTGGACTCGTAGAACGATTGCGGCAGGTCGATCGACTGCAAGGCCTGACGGCTGACCAGATAGTTCTGCAGCAGGGCGGCGACGAAGGCCGTGCCTTGGTGCGGATCCGGGAAGCTGTAGATGACCGAGATCACGTTGGAGCCGGGCAGGGTCTCGATCTTCAGGCTGTCGATGGCTTGCTGGGTGAGCGCGTCGAGCGCGGTGTCGCGCACCGGATCGGTCTCAAGCCCGAGCAGGCCGCGCACGGGGTTGATCACATGTTCGCGCAGCGGCGAGCTGACGTAGCGCTTGAACGGCTCGCTCACCAGGCGGTTGAACATCCCCGGCGACGGGGTGTACTCGCCCTTGTCCCGCAGTTCGCCGATGGTCTGACGGATCAGCGCCGGCGAGCGCAGGATGTTGCTCTCGGTCTCCATGTCCGCCAGCGAAGGCGGAATGAACGTGGCGTTGTCCACGGTCAGCGACGTGGAGGCGTCGCCCTGGGAGAGCTTCTTCGACTGCACGATCACCTGGGCTGTGATGTCGAAGCTCTGTTTGAGCACCAGGGGCAGCGCCAGGGCGATCACCGCGAAGATCAGGAAGACACGCTTCACCAGCCGCTTGTTGGCGAAGAAGATCCTGAAGAACTCATGCAGGTAGTTTTCCTTTGGATTCATGGCCGGTCACCCGAGAGTCAGTTGTTGTTGCTGCCTTTGTTGTCGACGCGGTAGCCGAAGCTGAACCCCACGCCCTGGAACAGCACCACGTCGGCCAGTTGCCGGGCGAGTTCGCCGGCGCTGGCCAGTTTGGTCTTCGGCACGTACAGCATGTCGTCCGGCTGCAGGTAGGCGATCTGCGACGCGTCACCGGCCAGGGCCTTCTCGACGTCGTAGCGCACGGCCTGCACCTGGTTGCCGTTGCGGCGCATGATCATCACCGAGTCCAGGCGCGCCTTGACGTTGGTGCCGCGGGCCAGGGTCAGCGCCTCAAGCACCGAGACCGGCCGGCGGATCGGGTAGGAACCCGGCTGGCCGACTTCGCCCAGCACATAGATTTCGTTGCCGGCGGTGGACTTGAGCAGCACGTCCACGGTCATCCTGCCCGGCAGTTGCGCGTACTTCTGGTTGAGGAAGGTCTCCAGCTGGTTGACGGTCATGCCTTGCAGCGGCACGGCGCCGATTTCCGGGAAGCTGGCGTAGCCGTCGGTGCCCACGGTGATCTCGCGGCTCATGCCGGTGGCCGGGTGGTTGAGGGCGCTCTTGAGGTTCTGCTCGTTGGTCAGCGGGCTGATGATCTGCACCGTCAGCTGGTTGCGGTTGGGCTGGAACAGCGCCTTGCGGTTGTAGGCGCGCTGGATCTCCTGGCGGGCTTCGTCGCTGGTCATCCCGGCGATCTTCACCTGGGTGTTGGCGCCCGGCAGTTCGATGGTGCCGTCGGGCAGCACCAGTTGGTTGCCGTTGAGCTGGCTGGCGGCGGTGAAGTTCAGGCCGATCTGGTCGCCGGACTGGATGCGGTAGGCGTCCGAGCCGCTGGTGCTGATGTGGAAGATCACGTCCAGCACATCTTGCGGGCGCAGGGTCTGCTCGACCTTGGGCATGTCGGTGGCCTGAGCGTTGGCCGGCGGCGCGGTGAGGATGTTCACCGGCATGGTCAGGGTGTCGGAGGTGCTGGAGCAGCCGGCGAGCGGGAGCAACAGCAGCACAAGCATTTTCGCGTTCATGGCGTCATCCCTCGCAGTGGCTCACAGGTTTTTGTACAGCCATTTGGGCATGTAGTACTTGCGGCGGTTGAACACGCTGCCGACCACTTTCGCCCCGGCCTGGATCAGCCGCTGCACGGCGGCCTGGGCCACTTCCCAGCGGGTGTCCTCGGCCCGCACCACAAACACCACGCCGTCGGCCTGGGTGCCGAGCACCAGGGTGTCGGCGGCCGAGTACACCGCGTCGCCGTCGATCACCACGAAGCGGTACTGGCTGCCCAGCTGATCGAGCAGCGGGCCGAGGCGCTCGGGGGTCAGGCGCTCCATGGTGCGGATCGGCCGGCCGTTGGGCAGGACGTGGAACGGCAGGCTCGACACCTGCACCACGCAGTCCTGCAGCAGCGGCGGGTTCTCCTCGTTGAACAGCAGTTCGCGCAGGCCGCGCTCCTTGCCCAGGTTCAGTTGCTGGGTGAGGTTGGTCGCCGACTGGCTGGCGTCCACCAGCAGCACCAGGCCGCTGCTCATCTGCGCCAGTTGGCTGGCCAGCGCCAGGGCGCTGGTGGTGGTGCCCGCACCGGGGTTGGCGGCGGTCAGGAACAGGATCCGCAGATCCAGGTCCAGTACGGTCGAGGTCAGGTTCGACTCGCTGGGGCTGGCAATGCTCAGGCTTTTGTTGGTTGAACCGTCCATTAGCTTGCTCCGTGGCCGCTGAATACTTTGAAGGGGGTTTTCACCAGGATCTTCAGGTCAAGCAAAAGGCTCTGCTCGGCGATGTAGCTCAGGTCCATCTCCACCCGTTGGTCGAAGTCGACGTTGCTGCGTCCGGAGATCTGCCACAGGCCGGTCATGCCGGGGTAGATGCTCAGGCGCGCCAGGTGGCTGTCCTTGTAGCGGTAGGCGTTGAAGGAGGTCGGACGGGGGCCGACCAGGCGCATGTCGCCGGTCACCACGTTGAACAGGTTGGGCAGCTCGTCGAGGCTGCTGCGGCGCAGGAAACCGCCGATGCCGGTGATGCGCGGATCCTTGTCGATCTTGAAGTCGATGGCGTCGGCGCCGTGCTTGTTCAGGTGACGCAGCGACTCTTTGAGTTCCTCGGCGTTGGCCACCATGGTGCGGAACTTGTACATGCCGAATTTGCGGCCGCGGTAGCCGGTGCGCTTCTGCACGAACATCACAGGCCCCGGGCTGGTGAGTTTGATGGCCAGGGCCAGGCCCAGCAGCAGCGGGGAAATCAGCAGCAGGATGACCAGGGCGCCGAGGCAGGCGACCACGCGGTTGGTGCGCGACAGCGTCCAGGGCCGTCCGCCCTCGCGGCCGGTGACCCAGCCGCGCCCCTGGCGGTGGATCGCGCTGTCCAGGCGCATTCGCTGTTCCGGATCCATGCGTTTGTCGCGGTAGAGCTGTTGGATCGGTACACCTTTCTCATGTCCAGTCATGGATTCCTCCGCGGATGATCAGCCGCGCGCGGCGCGTGGGCGATAGGCTGTGGGGTAGTACTCGCGGAACCAGGCGATGAAGCGCCCCAGTCCCTCATCCAGCTCTATCCGGGGCTGGAACCCGGTGGCCCGGGCCAGGTCGCTGGCCTCGGCGCAGGTGTTGAGCACGTCGCCCGGCTGCAGGGGCAACAGCTCGACCACGGCCTTCTGGCCGAGATGCTTTTCCAGCAGCGCCAGGTAGGTCTTGAGCTCCACCGGGTGCTGGCCGCCGATGTTGAACAGGCGCCAGGGCGCCATGCTGCTGGCAGGATCCGGCTGATCCCGGTCCCAGGCGCCGTTGGCGTGGGGGGCGCGGTCGATCAGGCGGGCGATGCTCTCGACGATGTCGTCGATGTAGGTGAAGTCGCGCTGGTGCCGGCCGTAGTTGAACAGCTTCAGCGGCAGGCCTTCGCTGATCGCCCGGGCGAACTGGATCGGCGACATGTCCGGCCGGCCCCAGGGCCCGTACACGGTGAAGAACCGCAGGCCGGTGCAGGCGATGCCGAACAGGTGGCTGTAGCTGTGGGCCATCAGTTCGTTGGCTTTCTTGGTGGCGGCGTACAGCGACAGCGGGTGGTTGACCCCGTCCTGCACCGAGTACGGCGTGTGCTGGTTGGCGCCGTACACCGAGCTGGACGAGGCGTAGATCAGGTGCTCGACCGGATGCCGCCGGCAGCTTTCCAGAATGTTCAGGAAGCCTTCCAGGTTGCTGTCCAGGTACGCCCGCGGGTTCTCCAGCGAGTAGCGCACCCCGGCCTGCGCGGCGAGGTGCACCACCACCTGCGGCCGTTCGCGGGCGAACAGCGCCTCGATGGCCGGGGCGTCGGCCAGGTCCGTGGTCACAAGCGGGAAATCCCCGGCCTCCTCATGTACCCAATGCACGCGGTCGTGCTTGAGCTGCGGGTCGTAGTAGCCGTTGAAGTTGTCCAGGCCGAGCACGTCATGCCCGTCGCGGATCAGACGCAGCACGCAGTGGGCCCCGATGAAACCGGCGGCGCCGGTGACCAGGATCTTCATGGCTGCAACCCTTCGGGGGCGATGTGGCGCAGGCCGATGCCGCTGTAGTGCAGGCCGGCCGCCGCCACATGTTCGGGGTTGTAGAGGTTGCGGCCGTCGACGATGACTTTCGCCCGCAGCTTCTCGGCCAGCAGCTCGAAATCCACCACGCGGAAGTTCTTCCACTCGGTGCAGATCACCAGGGCGTCGGCGTCTTCCAGGGTGTCGTCGCGGGTGGCGCACAGGTGCAGGTCGTCGCGGAACCCGTAAAGGCGCCGGCACTCGGCCATGGCCTCCGGATCGTAGGCCTGCACGCTGGCGCCTTCGGCCCACAGCGCGTCCATCAGATAGCGGCTGGGGGCTTCGCGCATGTCGTCGGTGTTGGGCTTGAACGCCAGGCCCCAGATGGCGATGGACTTGCCGGCCAGGCCTTCGGGGAACTGCGCCTTGAGCTTGCCGAACAGGATGTGCCGCTGGCGGTCGTTGACGTCGGTGACGCTGCGCAGCAGTTTGAGCGGCATGCCGTTGTGCTCGGCGGTGTGCAGCAGGGCGCGCAGGTCCTTGGGAAAGCACGAGCCGCCGAAGCCGCAGCCGGGGTAGATGAAGTGGTAGCCGATGCGCGGGTCGGAGCCGATGCCCTTGCGCACCGCTTCGATGTCGGCGCCGAGCAGTTCGGTGAGGTTGGCCAGCTCGTTCATGAAGCTGATGCGGGTGGCGAGCATCGCGTTGGCCGCGTACTTGGTCAGCTCGGCGCTGCGGTTGTCCATGAACATCAGTTTTTCGTGGTTGCGGCAGAACGGCGCGTACAGCTCGCTCATCTGCTCGCGGGCCTGGGCGTCGCGGGTGCCGATGATGATCCGATCCGGGCGCATGCAGTCGGCCAGGGCGCTGCCTTCCTTGAGGAACTCGGGGTTGGACACCATCCGCACCTTGAGGCTGCCCTTGCCGCGGCGCTGCAGTTCCTCGGCGGCGGTGGCGGCCACTTGGTCCGCCGTGCCGACCGGCACCGTGGACTTGATGATCAGCGTGCGGTCGGCCTCCATCACGCCGGCGATCTGCCGGGCCACGTTGAGCACATGGCTGAGGTCGGCGGAGCCGTCTTCGTCGGCCGGGGTGCCCACGGCGATGAAGATCAGTTCGGCATGTTCCACCGCATCGCTGGCCTGGGTGCTGAACAACAGGCGACCGCCCTTGATGTTCTCTTCCAGGGTCGCCGACAGGCCCGGTTCGCTGATCGGCGGAACGGCCTGTTGAAGTTGTTTAATCTTGTTCGGGTCAATATCGATGCACAAGACTCGATGTCCGACATCGGCCAATGCCGCGGCCTGAATCAGGCCGACATAACCCGTACCGAATACGCTCACGTCCATATTGGCGTGCCTCGCAAGACGCTGGGGAAGATCGAATTGGAACTGTCAAAAGGGGTATAGCGCAGCGTTGGAAAAGCATGTCAGCAAAATGACATGTTGCACGTGTATAACACCCCCATTTCTGGGGGCTAATGGCCATCAAGTACTTGCTGTGTCTGGATTTGTCCCGTCCTTGACATGTTTTTCACATTTAAAAGAAAGCGATAAACGGTCGTGGGCCACAAAATTCAAGGCCTGTAACGACTTGGGTGTGTCAGTTTTGAGTCAATGTTTTTTTGACGCTTTGCGTAAAAGTCCGGCAGTTCTTGCGCTTTGATGGCCCGCTGCTAGTGTCAGGAATTGACCGACAAACTATTGACCAGACCCCGTCGGATACCCCCGGAAATGCCATGTTCAGATACTTGAAAGAACTGCTTTTAATTATCTATCTGCTGCTTTATTCCGATTATTACCTGGAGCGGTTAAATGCTATCGGGGGCGGTTTTGCGGTAGTTCTTTTTGGCGTGATGTTTTTGGCGCTTACTTTCGCATTATTACTTACGGCGTATATACGTCAGACTTTCATTCGCCATTTATTCGCATTGGCGATGTTTGTCTCGGCGGTGTTCTTCGACGTGTACATGCGGGTGACCGCCGACTACCTGACCTACAGCGGTTTCGTGTCGCTGGTGTACTCCGGCGGCTTCATCCAGGAAGCGGCGTACCAGTACCGGGATGCGATCCTGCGCGGCCTGCTCAACGGCCTGCCGTTGTTGCTCGGCATCGGCCTCAAGCCACGGCGTCCGTTTCCGTTGCCGAATGCGCTGCGGGTGGCGGCGCCGCTGTGCGGGGTGATGCTGCTCAGCGCCGTGCTGTTCGTGCGCGCCGGGGAGGGCGCGCGGGGGCTGCCGGTGATGTACACGCCGTTGGCCTACCTCAACCTGTTCGCCTACGAGGCGCTGCACAATACGGTCGGGCCAAGGGAACCGGTGTCTTTGGCGCGCAATGCGGCGGCGGTCGGCCACGACATCGTGCTGATCATCGACGAGAGCATTTCCGGCAACTACCTGGACATCAACGCGCCGTTCGGTGTGCACAGCAACCTCAAGGAGGCGCACCCCGGCGTCGCGGTCTTCAACTACGGCTACGCCGCGTCCATCGCCAACTGCAGCGCCGACACCAACGTCACCCTGCGCTACGGCGGCACCCGCGCCGACTACCGGCGGATCAACAGCACCCTGCCGTCGATCTGGCGGTACGCCAAAGGTGCCGGGCTGCGCACGGTGTACATCGACGCCCAGCGCACCGGCGGCAACCTGCAGAACCTGATGGACAGCGCCGAGAAAAAGGACATCGACGAGTTCGTCCAGTTCGACCAGACCAGCGTGCGCGACCGCGACATGGCGGCGGCCGCCAAGCTGGTCGAGCTGCTCAACAACGGCACGCCGCAACTGGTGGTGATCAACAAGGTCGGCGCGCATTTCCCGGTGCACGACAAGTACCCCGATGCGTTCATGGCCTACCGTCCGGCGTTGCCGCGGGGCCAGTTCACCGAAATCGCCGACACCGGCAAACGCGACGGCTTCAACGGCCAACCGGACGACTGGGCGCTGTACCGCAACGCCTACAAGAACACGGTGCTGTGGAACGTCGGCGAGTTCTTCTCGCGGGTGTTCGCCCAGGCCGACCTGAACAACGCGGTGCTGATCTACACCTCCGACCACGGCCAGGATCTGCACGAGCGCGGCAACCCCGGCCTCAACACCCATTGCGGCGGCGACCCGGTGGAGGAAGAGGGGCTGGTGCCGCTGGTGGTGATCCAGGGCGAGCGCCTGCAGACGCTGGACTGGCCGGCGCAACTGGCGGCCAACAAGGACCGCTCCAGCCACTACAACATTTTCCCGACGCTGCTGCAGTTGATGGGTTATGACCTGGCGGGCATCGAGGCCCTGTACGGCAAGCCGCTGAGCGTGCCGACGGAGGATGACTTCACCTTCAATTACCGCTTCAACGCGCGGCTGGGGGCCAAACCCGAGTGGAAGCACATCGACCTGGGCAGCATCGTGACGCCGGGGGAGGCGGGCGCGAGCGTGGCGGCGGGGCAGTAGGTCGATCTTCAACGGTGGTGGTGGTGGTGGTGGTGGTGGTGGTGGTGGTGGTGGTGGTGGTGGTGGTGG
>NZ_JBIVHR010000052.1:22469-43777 GCF_044749305.1 Pseudomonas sp. NPDC089534
GGTGGTGGTGGTGGTGGTGGTGGTGGTGGTGGTGGTGGTGGTGGTGGTGGTGGTGGTGTGGCGAGGGAGCTTGCTCCCGCTGGACTGCGAAGCAGGCCCTGGCTTTTTGGGGGCGCTGCGCGCCCCAGCGGGAGCAAGCTCCCTCGCCACAGGTAGACCCTCCAGCACTGGCTAGCCCTCCAGCACAGGCAAGCCCTTCAGCACAGGCAAGCCCTTCAGCACAGGCAACCCCTTTAGCACCGGCCGACCGGCGATCCGCTATCCTTGCCCCACACGGATCGCCCGGATGCCGGCATGCTCGAAGTTCAAGACGTCTTCAAAAGCTACCCCACGCCCCAGGGCACGCTGCCCGTGCTGCAAGGCGTCGACCTGTCGCTCAGGCCCGGCACCAGCCTGGCGCTGATGGGCGAGTCCGGCAGCGGCAAGAGCACGTTGCTGCACCTGATCGCCGGGCTCGACAAGGTCGATCGCGGCCGCATCCGCAGCGGCGGCCACCGGCTCGACGAAATGAACGAGGCGCAGCTGGCCCGTTGGCGGCGCACGGAGATCGGCCTGGTGTTTCAGCAGTACAACCTGATCGGCAGCCTGCGGGTCGAAGACAACCTGGCGTTCCAGGCGCGGCTGGCCGGGCGGCATGACCCTCGCTGGCAGAACCACCTGGTGCAGCGCCTGGGCCTGGGCGGGCTGCTCCAGCGTTATCCGGAGCAACTGTCCGGCGGCCAGCAGCAACGGGTGGCGCTGGGCCGGGCGCTGGCGGCGCAGCCGACGCTGCTGCTGGCCGACGAACCCACCGGCAGCCTCGACGAAACCACCAGCGACGAGGTGCTGCGCCTGCTGCTGGAACTGCTCGACGACACGCCCACCACCTTGCTGATGGTCACCCACAGCACACGCGTGGCGGCCCGGCTGGCCGAACGGGCGGTGCTGTCCAACGGTCGCTTGACGTGACGGTGCTGCGGTACGCGCTGGCCGCGCTGCTCAGCCACTGGCGGCGCCACCCGGTGCAGTTCTTCAGCGTGCTGACCGGCCTGTGGCTGGCCACCGGGCTGCTGACCGGTGTCGAGGCGCTCAACAGCCAGGCCCGCGACAGCTATGCCCGCGCCAGCCGGCTGATCGGCGGCGAGCCCCAGGCCAGCCTCGTCTCGCCGAACGGCGCGCCGTTCCCGCAGCAATGGTTCGTCGACCTGCGCCGCCAGGGCTGGCCGGTGTCGCCGGTGCTGCAGGGCCGGTTGATCCTCAAGGGCCACGACAGCCAGCGCCTGCAATTGATGGGCATCGAGCCGGTGTCGCTGCCGGCGGACAGCGCCGTGGCGGGGCAGGCGATGCCGATCGAGCGCATCGTCGAATTCTTCAGCCCGCCGGGAAGCACCTGGATCGCACCTGAAACCCTGCACGCGCTGAACCTGCAAGAAGGCGACATGCCCCAGGCCGAGAACGGTCGGGCGTTGCCGCCGCTGCGGGCTCAAGCGGACATGGCCCCCGGCGTGCTGCTGGTGGACATCGGCGTCGCGCAAACCGTCCTCGATCAGCCCGATCAACTGACGCGCCTGTGGCTGCCCGCCGGTTTCCAGGGCGATCTGCCGGCCGGGTTCAAGGGGCTGCTGCAGCTCAAGGGCAGCGGTGAGGAAAACAACCTGGCGCGGCTCACCGACAGCTTTCACCTGAACCTCGACGCGTTGGGGTTTCTGTCGTTCGTCGTCGGCCTGTTCATCGTGCATGCCGCCATCGGCCTGGCGCTGGAGCAGCGCCGTGGGCTGCTGCGCACCCTGCGCGCCTGCGGGGTCAGCGCGCGGCTGCTGATCGCCGGCCTGGTCATCGAACTGGGCGCGTTGGCGCTGATGGGCGGCGTGTTGGGTGTGGCCAGCGGCTATTGGCTGGCGAGCGTGCTGCTGCCGGATGTGGCGGCCAGCCTGCGCGGATTGTACGGGGCGGAAGTGGCCGGGCAGTTGCGGCTGAGCCCCTGGTGGTGGTTCAGCGGGATTGGCTTGAGCCTGCTCGGCGCGCTGTTGGCCGGGGCCAGCAGCCTGCTGCGGGCGGCGCGTCTGCCGCTGCTGGCGGTGGCCGATCCCCAGGCCTGGCATCAGCAGCATGCGCGCTGGTTGCGGCGTCAGGGTCGGGTGGCGTTCGTGCTGGGGGCGGTGGCGCTCGGCGCGCTGCTGTGGGGCGACAGCCTGGCCAGCGGCTTCATGGTGCTGGCCGGCCTGCTGCTCGGCGCCGCGTTGGCGCTGCCGGTGTTGCTCAGTGCGCTGCTCAAGGGGCTGTCCGCGCGCAGCCGTTCGGTGCTGGGCCAATGGTTCGTCGCCGATTGCCGGCAGCAGTTGCCGGCGCTGAGCCTGGCCCTCATGGCCTTGCTGCTGGCCATGGCGGCGAACATCGGCGCCGGCAGCATGACGGCCGGGTTCCGCCAAACGTTCAACGACTGGCTCGAACAGCGCCTGACCGCCGAGCTGTACCTGAACCCCGTCAACCCGGCCCAGTCCCGGGAACTCTACAGTTGGCTGCGCCAGCGACCGGAGGTGACGGCGGTGCTGCCCAACTGGCAGGTGGCGGTGACGCTGCAAGGTTGGCCGACAGAGGTGTTCGGCGTGATCGACCACCCGCACTACCGCCAGCATTGGCCGCTGCTGGAGGCCAGGGGCGACGATCCCTGGGCGTCGCTGGCGGCGGACGACGCGGTGATGCTCAGTGAACAGCTGGCCCGTCGGCTGAAGGTGCGCCCGGGGGATCGACTGACGATCCCGACGCCGGGCGGGCCGTGGTCGCCAAGGGTGGTGGGCATCTATGCCGACTACGGCAATCCCAAAGGCCATGTGCTGGTCAACAGCGCCCACTTGCTGCGCAACTGGCCGCAACTGACGCCGAACCGCTTCAACCTGCGGATCGATCCGGCGAAGATCCCGGCGTTGCTCGACGCCTTGCAGGCGCGGTTCCGGCTCGACGATTCCCGCATCGTCGATCAGGCGCGGCTCAAGGGCTGGTCGGTGCAGGTCTTCGAGCGCACCTTCGCCGCGACGGCGGCGCTCAACAGCCTGACGCTGGCGGTGGCCGGGGTGGCGCTGTTCATCAGCCTGCTGACCCAGAGCCAGAGCCGCCTCGGCCAGCTCGCACCGCTGTGGGCGCTGGGCGTGACCCGGCGCGGGCTGATGCTGCTCAACCTCGGCCAGACCTGGCTGCTGGCGGTGTTGACGCTGCTGGTGGCGCTGCCGCTGGGCATCGGACTGGCGTGGTGCCTGGACGCGGTGATCAACGTGCAGGCGTTCGGTTGGCGCCTGCCGCTGCGGGTTTTTCCTTTGCAGTTGCTGCAACTGATGGGGCTCGCGCTGCTGGCGACGCTGTTGGCTTCGGCGTGGCCGCTGTACGCGTTGTACCGCACGCAGCCGGCGGATCTGCTGAGGACCTTTGCCCATGAGGATTGATCTGGCGGCCCTGGTGCTTGTGCTGTCGCTGCTTGCCGGCTGCGGCGAGCCTGCGCCGGAGCAAAAGGGCTTCGCTGGCCTTGGCAACCAGGCGCAGGCGTTCACGCCGGTGGTGCCGGGGCGCGTGTTCAGCTTCCCGGCGGATCATGGCCCCCACGAGGGGTTCCGCATCGAATGGTGGTACGTCACCGCCAACCTCAAGGACGGGCAGGGCAACGAATTCGGCGTGCAATGGACCTTGTTCCGCAGCGCCCTCAGCGCCGCTGCACCGCAGCCGGGCTGGGCCAACCAGACCATCTGGCTGGGCCATGCGGCGGTGACGTCCGCCGGCGTCCATCATGCCGCCGAGCGCTACGCCCGCGGCGGCACCGGGCAGGCCGGGGTGCGGCTGGCGCCGTTCGAGGCGTGGATCGACGAGTGGCGTTTCGCCGAGCAAGCGGGGGATGCGTTGAACGACCTGCAACTCAGCGCCCAGGACAAATCCTTCAGCTATCGGTTGCACCTCACGGCGGACCGGCCGCCGGTGTTGCAGGGCGATCAGGGCTACAGCCGCAAGTCCGAGCAAGGCCAGGCGTCGTACTACTACAGCCAGCCTTTCTTCCAGGCCGACGGCACACTGCAGATCGACGGCCAGCGTTACACCGTCAGCGGCCCGGCCTGGCTCGACCGCGAATGGAGCAGCCAGCCCCTGACCGCCGAGCAGACCGGCTGGGACTGGTTCTCCCTGCACCTGGACAGCGGCGAGCAGGTGATGCTGTACCGCATGCGCCAGAAGGACGGCGCGCCGTACCTCACCGGAACGTGGATCGGCGCCGACGGCCAGCCGCAGACGCTGTCCGCCGCGCAGATCGTCCTGACCCCCAAAGACACGGCGAAGGTCGCCGGCCGGTCGATGCCGGTGCGCTGGTCGGTGGCCATTCCCGACAAACGCCTCGACCTCACCCTCGACGCCCTCAACCCCAACGCCTGGATGGGTTTGCGCATTCCTTACTGGGAAGGCCCGGTGCGCCTGAGCGGCAGCCACGGCGGGCAGGGTTACCTTGAGATGACCGGGTATTGAAGGCTGCCGAAGTCAGAACGCAGCATTGGCGAACGCCCCGCAACCTGTGGGAGCCAGCCTGCTGGCGATGGCGTCGGCAGGGACAGCGTCTATGCTCAACCCCACGCCCGTTGCCGGGCGCTGCCATCCATCACAGGGAACGTACCGCCTATGAAGCTCCACGCACTCACCCAAGCCATGGCCCTCGCTGCCGTCCTGTCCACCGCCGGCCTGACGGCGCACGCCGCCGACATTCCGCTGTCCGCCACGGTCGAAGCCGATCAGGTCACCACCAAAGTGCTGTCGGTCGACGCGGCCAAGCATCAGGTGGTCCTGGAAGGCGCCGAAGGCCGCGAGGTTCACATCCAGCTCAGCGACAACGCGAAAAACCTCGGCAACCTCAAGGTCGGCGATCAGGTGAACCTCGAAGTCACCCATTCCGTCGCCGCTTATCTGGACACCGACGTGGATAAAGGTCTGCCTGGCGCCACCGAGCGCACCGGCGAACTGCGCAACGCCCCGGGCACCCCCAACCCTGGCGGCGAGGCATTCCGGCAGGTGCAGGTGGAGCTGAAAATCACCAGAATTGATTTGGCGAAAAACCAGGTCACCCTGGAAAACCCGTCCGGCCAGTCGAAAACCCTCAGCGTCGAAAAGCCTGAAATTAAGGCCAAACTTAAAAACCTCAAAGTCGGCCAAAGCGTCGTGGTCACTTACACCGATGTATTAAAAGTGACCACTCAACATGAAAGTTGAGTGTTGACTCTACAAGATGACTGTTCTTGTACAAGTAATGGTATGAGAACAGTCATATGAAAATGTTCCATTCGGTGAGTTATGCAAGTTTGTCGGGAAATATCGACGACAGCGCGCTATTAACTTTTTCGTACATAAATTTCATGTTTAATCAGCACGACATATCCGCCAAATTCCATTAAAATCCTTCCCGTTCGCCCAGTGTCAGGGCTCTTTACCGGTGCATGGATTGCCAGGCCATTACACTGGGCGAACACCTTGACCGGCATTGACCGGCAGGAATTCCGGATACAAAAAAAGGGCGACTGAACAGTCGCCCTTTTTATTGGCCTCAACTTTTGGCTGTCCCCAAGCCTTGGCGCAACTCAAACCGACTGAGTGCGCTGTGATACATCCTGGTGCGCCGGTGGCCGTTGCCATAGCGGCCCGAAGCCGCCACCGTGCCGGCCTGGATATGATCCAGGTAGCGGAAGACCGTGCGCGGCGACAGAAACTTCACCCCATATCCCAAGCCGACCATGCGGTCTTGCAGGGTATATCCGGGCACCCGGTCATCCATCGAGAAGTGCAAAGCGTTGGCTTTGATCAAACGCGCATTCCACAAGGTGCAGAAACTCTTCAAGTGCGTTTCCCGGTATGGCTTGGGTTCTCTGGAAGGCAAACCGATGCGTTGTTTGGCCCGACGGAAGTAATGCTTGAAGTAACGCGACGATAAACGCCACGCATCCCTGAGCGCACCCCGGTCGATCTGCTCGACGCAACCGACCGCCGCCATGTCCGGCAACTTGGTGCACTCGCGCATCATCAACGGGAAGATAGCGGGGTCATAGACAAAAGTGTCGGTGTGCAACAGGAACAGATAGTCGGTCTGCACTTGCGCCAAGGCGAGATCAAGTGCCTTGCCATGGGCGATATGGCCCGGCTCCGACGGCACGGCCGGGCGTTCGATCAAGTTGATCCAGTCGAGCGAACGCAAGTAATCGAGGCTTTCGTCCGCGGAGTCGTTATCGACCACCCACACCGGAATCCGATGTTCAACGACGTGCTGGCGCAGAAGCTCCAGGCACATCCGGGTGATGTCCGGGGTCTTGTAGTTCACCAGTACTAGGCTGAAGTCCGGATGCTGTCCGGCGGGCAAATCCAACGCGCTCATCATGACGACCCATTTGAAAGGCAATGGCAGGGTGGGCGACGGCCGATTCGTTCACGGGCGCCGCTTTCTGGAGCGCAAGGTAGCGGGGCAACCTTAGTTCAAACTTAATTTTGCGGCGCCGGCGGGCGCCGGAGATGTTACGGCGTTTGGCGGCCGGGCAGGGCGGTGCGTTAAGATGCGCCGCCCCCATTTCAGCTCAAGGAAGAAAACGGCCCACGCCGTTGCGTCACGGATGAAACCACTGTCCCTCTACCACCCCGTCCTGTATTGGCTGCGGGTGTGGCAAAAACGGCTGTTCCGCCACATCGCCTGGCACTGCTCCAGCCGCCGCTACGCGCAGCGACGCACCGCCGAACGCCTGCCGTTCCGCTACCTC
The DNA here is from genome assembly GCF_044749305.1 of Pseudomonas sp. NPDC089534. NCBI lineage: Bacteria > Pseudomonadati > Pseudomonadota > Gammaproteobacteria > Pseudomonadales > Pseudomonadaceae > Pseudomonas > Pseudomonas sp. NPDC089534. The sequence goes on from NZ_JBIVHR010000052.1 coordinate 29,210, forward strand.
AAGCACACCTCGAAACTGATCCGCAAACTCGGCGACTCGGACCTGGCCCTGCAACACAACAAAGTCATCAACCTCAGACTGGCGGTCGCCGCCCTCGACGGCGTCGTCATCGCCCCCGGCGAACACTTCTCCTTCTGCCGCCTGGTCGGCCGCCCGACCCGCCGGCGCGGCTACGTCGAAGGCATGGAACTGTCCTTCGGCGAAGCCCGCCAAGGCGTCGGCGGCGGCATCTGCCAACTCAGCAACCTGATCCACTGGATGGCCATCCATTCGCCCCTGGTGGTCACCGAACGCGCCAACCACAGCTTCGACCCCTTTCCGGACGACGGCCGCATCCTGCCCTTCGGCTCCGGCGCCGCCATCTTCTACAACTACATCGACCTGGTGCTGCACAACCCCACGGACCGACACTTTCAGTTGAAGCTGAACGTGGGGGAACAGCAACTGGAAGGGGAATTGCTGTGTGACCGGGAGCGGGCTTACCGGTATCACGTGTTTGAGTGCGGGCATCGGTTTGTGCGTGAGGGGGGTAGGGTGTTTCGTAAGAACGAGATCTGGCGGGAGGTGCGGGAGAAGGGGCAGGTGGGGGCGTTGGTGGAGAGGGAGAGGCTTTATCGGAATCGGGTGGTGGTGAAGTATTCGGTGGAGGGGGAGGTGTTTGAGGTGAGCTAGCCGTATTTGTTGTTTTGTTTGATGGAATTTGACTGATGTACAGGGAGTATCAATGAACCGTAGTTTCAAAGCTTTCAGCGTGGCTGGCACCACGCTTTTCACATTGTTCGTCTCTTCCAGCCTGTGGGCGCAGGAACCGCGTGAACTTTATGACGCAATGAAAAAGGGTGAATGCCTGCCTCACTCGGAGCGTTTGCATGAACAAGCCGTCACGGGCGATCTGAATGCGCAACTGGAGTTCGGCAAAGCCATTCAGGAAGATCTTTGCGAAGTCGTCGAACGGTGGTCGCCGGGAATGCCCGAGCAGTGGTTCCGTAAACCCGCCGAACAAGGCATTGCGGAAGCACAAGTTGAACTGGGCAACGAATTGAGCTCGGACTGGAGCGTGGAAGGTGAGGACGCAGCAGTTGTCTGGTATCTCAAGGCTGCGGAGCAAGGCAATGCGCAAGCCCAATTCAATCTGGCGCAGATTTACCATCGGGGCGGCCGATCGATAAAGAACCTCAAGGATATGGACAAGGCTCTGGCGTATTACCACCAGGCAGCGGAGAGCGGATACCCCTCGGCATACATGTTGTTGGGGGCGATTTACCAAAGCGGAAAGGAGGTTCCTCAGGATGATGTCGTCGCTGCCAAGTGGCTTCGCAAGTACGCCGAGACAGGGAATGACTCTGGACAGTTCGACTTTGCCGAAGTGCTGGCCGCGGGACGGGGTGTTGAAAAGGATGAAGCTGGTGCCTTTGAGTGGTACGGCAAGTCTGCCGCACAAGGAAACGAGTACGCCCAGTACGAAATGGCGCAAATGCTTGAGCAAGGAACCGGAACGAAGCGCAACGAGCGTGAAGCAGCCAAGCTCTATCGCAAGTCGGCCGATGCCAACTTCGGCAAAGCACAATTGGCATTGGGGAGCATGTACGCGCAAGGGCGGGGTGGATTACCCAAGAGTAAGTCCAAGGCCAAGTTCTGGATGCTGAAGGCGTATGAGCGCTCGGCACCGGGGGCTGAAGAAGCGTTAAATAACCTTTGAGGCCAAGCTTGCATGCAGGGGCGAGGCAGTTCTCGCCCCTGCATCGGTACTCAATTCAGACTTCTTGTTTCCAGGCAGACAAGGTGATGATAGTTCCTTCCGCTTCTCGATTGCGGATCTCGACTTTGTAAGTGCCGCCGCCGATGTAGCCTTCGACCAAGGCTTTCCTCTCGTTGCCGCTGATCTGCGCGTCTTTGGCCTGTTGCTTATAGAAGTCCAGGACATCGGCATAGTCGGAATAGGTGCGCAGAATCACCTCAAACTCATGCCGAGGCCGGCCAGCCATCTTATCCCAGTCACCGTCCATCGGCGTGCCTTCCATGCCCGGTGTGGTGAACTCACCGTGTGCGCCGGCGCCGATCAAGTGAGCGCGCTTCGGAAGCATCGGAAGCATTGCCTTGGGAAAGTCGGAGGGCAGTTGCGCGGCGCTCCAGGCGCCTTTTTCCGGGTCGGTGGAAACATACTCGACCGTTGCGATCTTCTGCGCAGCGGCGCGCGTCTCGGGATCGTCGCTTTCGGCCCGGATCGCCAACAGGGGCGGCAACTGCTTGCTCCAGGCGATCAGCGGTTCAGCGTCCGACTTGTTGGCGCCTTTGGGCTGGAAAACCGTCAGCACGGTGTCAGGCAGGTCGTTGCAGGTCACCGGTTCCTCACTGGATTTGACGGTGCAATGGCCGTTCACCAGGCCGAGGGCCATCAGTTGCCCCTTTTCATTCAGCAGCAACGCAGCGCGATCACGACCATTGTTGCCGTCGTTCATGGCCGTGACCATCGAACGGCCCGACGGCAGGCCCTCTTCAACGGCTGAATACTCCGAATCCAGGGCTTCGAGCACCTGTTGCACGATCATGGTCTTGTCGTTGGTGTAGCTGCCGGTTGCATAACCAAGGAAGTCGACCAACACCGATCGAATGGCCGGATCCTCGTTGAGGTTTGGTGTGCCGGCCGGGGCAGGGGCATTCGTGAGCAACAATGCCGTGGTGCCGTCAGGGCGTTGTTCGGAGTGCAGTGAGAGTGCGGAGGCGTTGAGAGAGAGGAACAGTGCGAGGGTGAGGGTTAGGGGGTGTGTCAGGTTGGGCAAGAGGCAGTCCTTTGAGAGATTCCGGATTTAGAGAGAAGCTTGTTTGGATGATGGGGGAAGTGGAGAAAGATTGTTGAGTTGTTTCGTGAGGACGCCAGTGAAAGGTGGACAGAAAAATAGCTAAGTAACTATTATTTTTTGGTTGGCGAGTTTTAGTGCTTGCTTGGCGCTTTCTGCTGCTCTTCGTTAATTAGCGCTTTATATTTTGAGAATGTTGATGCTGCCCACTCGTTGCCGTCAACAAGGTATTCGTAGAAGATTGGGTTTGTGGCCCATTCGTTAAAGACCAACTTGCTTTTTTGCCTGTTATCAGTGTCTGGGAGGCTAAGGCTCCAGTAGCTTGATAAAGTCGGATCGATTATTTCGAAAAGTTCCGCCGAAAAAAGTCTAGGATACTCATCGCTATCTTCCGAACATATATAAAGCCAAGGGTAGTTGTCTCGGAATTCTATACCGTAAACAACGTATTCCTTCCCTGTCTCGAGATCTAGCTCTCCGTCAGGCATTGAGACGTATTTTTTGAGTCTCAAAGCAGTTTCTGATGTTGTCTGGTTTATGTTGTTGAATTTGCAAAGTACTTTCATTATTCAAAAACTCCAGGTGGTACTGATGGGTCGTTACCCCAAGGTTTTATATCGTCAGTGCTGTGTTTTTTAAATTTGAAGTCCATTAGGTTGCCGGTCTCTGGGTCGCGGACATAGTGAACCACGGAGTCATTTCCGTTCTTGGACTTTACCTTCAACTCCCATTTTTCCATTCCTTTGAAATTTGGGTCCTTGAGACCCTCAATAATCATTACGCCATGTCCTTCCTTTGCAGCATTAAGTGTCATCTGATCCTGAATGCTCTTAGGCTCTCGGCTCCACTTATCCTTTTGGGGAGGAGTAGGTGGTGGTGGAGATCCTTCATTTACAGTTGCTTTAGCTGATGGGGGTTCCGAAGGTTTTGTTGGTTTTCCATCACCAGCACCGGGACACCCATTCAACCCCAACGGATCCACCCACCCCGTAGGGTTAGGCACGTACTGGTAGTTGTTCAACCCACCCGCCAGCTTGATCGGATCCGGTGTCAGGAACCGTCCAGTCCCCGGATTGTAGTAGCGATGGCGGTTGTAGTGTAGGCCTGTCTCCGCGTCGAAGTACTGGCCCTGGAAGCGCAGCGGGTTGTCGATTTCGGCCACGTCGAGGGCGGCGAGGTTGCCGTAGGCGCGGTATTTGGCCGACCACAGGATCTCGCCGCTGTAGTCGGTGAGTTCCTGCGGGGGGCCGAGGTGATCCAGCTGGTAGTAGAACGGCGTGGCCCGGCGTGGACCCTCGCCTTCGAGCATCGCGAGGGGGTGGATGGTGCCCGGTTAGGTACTAAGCCAAAAAATATTTGAGCTTTCCTCTGAGGAAGCTGGCTTTATAACTCATGTTGTGGGCTATAACGGGTAGTCACATTTCCATGGTGGCGTGAAAAGGGTAGGGTTTATATTTAGGTGCTCTAGGTGTTTGTATAGTTCGGCTTCTGAGTTTGCTTCTTCTAAATTGACTATCGTAATGTCTCTGTCATCGATTCCGTCGCTAGTTTCAATGGTTTTTTTGGGGATTGTAAAAACTACGATCACAAAGCGTGAATCCTTTGTGTTGTGTATGAAGTCGTAGTATTGGTGCGGTGTTGTTATTTTGTACTTGTAAATTGCATATATGGAAGCCCACGTTCTAAGTAGTGGGTATTCAGATTTAAGCTCTTGCGCGATATTGTCATAGCCTTTCCCCTCCAGCCCGAACCAAACGGCGCGTGGGATCGTAAGATCGTTACTCATTTTGACCCGCAAATTGGTTTGGTCGGTAGAATCGAATGATTTTTCCATCTTTTGGATGTAGTTAAAAGTGTCGCATAGCTGGATAAGGTTGCCGTGGGCATCGTAGGTGTAGTGGCGCTGAAGCAGGTGGTTCTTGTCGCACTAGCTATACGCTATAGGCCAGCAGGCAGCCCTATTCGTCATCTTTATCCTTGAACTCGTGCGGAACTATATGCAGGGGGCGTACTATTAATCTAATGGGTACTCGCATGTCCAAGGGGGAGTAAATAGTTCAGGATCGATATTGTTATTTTGTAGAAAGAGATCGATTTCTTCTTCGGTGTCAAGTTTTTTGCAGTTGGTAATTGTTGTATCGCTTGCTCCGATGCTATCTCTTTTTTCTAGAATGTGAATCGGCAGGGTGAAATCTACAATTACGTATTTTGAACCCTTTGCGCTTTCTAGGAAATTATAGTAGCGCTCTCCTGGAAATCTATTGTCAAAATCAAGATGGTATACAGCATAGATCGCAACCCATCGTCTCAGTTTTTCATCTGCGGTAGGAAGTTCCTGAGCTATTTCGGTATAGGATTTTGCCTCCAGTCCCCACCAAACCTTTCTCGGTATCTTCTTTATACTGTTCATTTCTGTCCCTCAAAGGGATCCAGCTTGATCGGATCCTGCGGCAGAAACCGATCCAGGTGTGAGGATCAATCAGGCCTTTGTCATTGAGTCTGAGGTGCAGCCGTCTAAGCATCTGATCAAATGTTCCTCCGTTTCGCCAGACTAGGAAGCGGTGATAGACCGTTGCCCAAGATCCGAAACGCTCAGGTATATCTCACCAGGCTGCTTCTGAGCAGCGCACCCGAAGCACGCCATCGAGCATCAAGCGATCATTGCTGCGAGGTCTGTCTCTTACATGGGTTGCCGTAAAAAGATCGGCTACCACTGCCCACGCTTCATCCGAGTGTTAATAACGCTTTGCCATCACAGAATTACTTTCCGTAGATGGTCGGCGACTGTACAAAACCTAGACCGATCCGGGGGCACATTTCAGTTTCCTGGGATTTCAGACAGAGCCTAATTTGTGGGTTTCCAGAACTTAATGTTCTCCATGTGGCGTTCGATATCATCCATGTCATCCTCTCCGATCGTTGAGTCAAAACTTGAGCTGATGTTTTTTCGAATTTTTGCAAGGCGCTGAGTTATGTTTTCATCATCGATAAAGTCAGTCGTCGCTTTTTGGTACTCTTCGATTGGTTTATCGGCGTAGTAGCTGCCAATTTTGTGAAGTGAGATTAAAATAAATTCAATCTCTGCTAAGGTATCGAGAGCGTCATCTCCAGAGAGTACTATTTTTTTGTTTTCATCAAGCATTATTTTCTCCGGGTGAAAGTTTGATTTTCAAGTTTTAGATTGCCCTTCAGTGGTTGTCGTCGACGCAGACTAGGCTGCCTCCGGCGGCGCGCTGGCACTCGTTCACCAGTTCGCTGGCGCTGTCGTTGAGTTCGGTTTTCTTCAATGATTGTGGGAGAAAGTCAAAGTTAAACAGACTTCAAGTCAGGGCTGACTCCTCTCAAAGTTTTTATGAGGATGAATCGATCTAATGCTTTTTGAGGCTGTGGCTTAAAATTTTGAATGCTTTGCTTTTTCTAGCAGGCTCTCAAGCTCCGGATAGGATTCGAGATCTTCGCGGGTTAGTGTATTAATAATTGCTTGTATTCTTTCAAAGTATTTGCTCTCGATTTGAGTGTCGGCCCAATCCAGCTCTGATGCTGCAGCTATTGATACTTCGATGAATGAAGAGTCTAAGAGTTTCTTTAATATTTCAATTGCATAAGTCGAACGTTGCTCCCCAAGTGCAGCAGCACTTCTTTCCTGCCAATATTCTTCTTTTGAGAGGATCGAATCATTTAGCTGTTTCCAATCGTCAGTGCTGAATTTTCCCAGTACGCCTCTAGCTACCTGCTCTGTAATATACTCATTCCAGTTGCTGTCTTCGTTTGGCCCAAGCCAGTAGTTGTATTCTTCATACGCTTTGCTGCTCATGATTTACCTTAAATTAGATAGGCGGCGACATGGGAGCATCGCCGGCAGGGAATGAAGATGTGACAACTCCATTGTCTTTTAGTACTTGCCACTGGACACCATCTACCGTTTTTGTATGTAGCGTAGTGGTGACTCCGTCAACTTCACGCATGACAACGCCCGGTGTTGCCGCTACTTCATCAGTTACCCACAATATTTTTTCATTACTCCATGTCTTCGGAGCGAGTGTGTGCTTTCCACCTTTTTTTGCCGACATGCCAATGGTTCCGTCTTTTCGCTCAAGAATCATCTTGAAATCTTCGACTTTTATTGTTCCGTCTGGGTTTGTCTGTAAAACAGTCATTTGGTGGTTAGGGGACGTTAGTACCTCGGGTGAGTGACCGCCAATTGGTTTGTTGCTGTTTGGGCTACGTGTGCCGAACAATATCTTGCTCTGCATTTGTGCAGGTATTGGACCGGTATATGGGCGATTGTATGGGTCAGGTGGAACTTTACCTTCATCGTGCTCAGATTTTTGAGAGTCATCCGGTTTTTTTCCATCTGGAGATTCGGATTTTGTACCTGGGCAACTATTCAACCCCAACGGATCCACCCACCCCGTAGGGTTAGGCACGTACTGGTAGTTGTTCAACCCACCCGCCAGCTTGATCGGATCCGGCGTCAGGAACCGTCCAGTCCCCGGATTGTAGTAGCGATGGCGGTTGTAGTGTAGGCCCGTCTCTGCGTCGAAGTACTGGCCCTGGAAGCGCAGCGGGTTGTCGATTTCGGCCACGTCGAGGGCGGCGAGGTTGCCGTAGGCACGGTATTTGGCCGACCACATGATCTCGCCGCTGTAGTCGGTGAGTTCCTGCGGGGTGCCGAGGTGGTCGAGCTGGTAGTAGAACGGCGTGGCCCGGCGCGGGCCTTCGCCGTCGAGCATCGCGAGCGGGCGGAAGGTGCCGGGTTCGTAGATGTAGCTGCGGTAGCGGTTGTCCGCGCTTTCGGCGATCAGGCGTTCGCCTTGCCAGAGGAACTCGGTGGTGTGGCCGTCGACGGTCTTCTCGATCCGGCGGCCGAAGGCGTCGTATTTGTAGCTGGCGGTGCTGCCGCCGGGCAGGGTGACGCCGACCAGGCGGTGCTGGGCGTCGTAGCGGTACTCGGTGACGAGCTTCTGGCCGGCGCCGCGGCGTTCGCGGATCAGGTTGCCGTGGGCGTCGTAGTCGTAGTGGCGGTCGCCCTGCATCAGCAGGCGGTTGCCCTTGACGTTGGCCAGGTTGGCGACGGGCAGGTCGTTCTGGCCGAGGAGGTTGCCGGCGGGGTCGTGGGCGAAGCTTTCCGGGGTGGCGCCGCGCACGCTGATGAGGCGGTCGAGCGGGTCGTAGTGGAAGCTGCGGTTGCCCTTGCGGCTGTCGTTGATGCCGGCGAGGTTGCCGTTGGCGTCGTAGGCGTAGCGGCGCTGGAACAGGTTCTTGTCGCGCTGGCTGACGCTGTGGGCTTGCAGCCGGCCCTGTTCGTCGTACTGGTATTGGCTGAGCAGCAGGCCTTGCTGGCGTTGCTGTTCGCGGCCGGCGCTGAACTGGTGGCGGGTCAGGCGGGAGCCGTTGAGGTCGATGCCGCTGAGCTGGCCACCCGGCAGGTGGCGGTAGTCGAGCGTGCTGCCGTCGGGGAGGCGGCAATGCTTAAGCTGGCCGACGCTGTCGTACTCGTAGCGCGTGGTACCCCAACCCTGGTGTTCGGTAATCAGGCGATCTTGTACGTCGTACTCATACGCGAGGGGCCAGTGGCCGTCGTCGACGCTGACCAGGCGGCCGAGGGCGTCGTAGCTGTAGTGGATTTCCTCGCCGTCAGGCAGGGTCTTCACCAGCAGGCGGCCGGCGGCGTCGCGCTGGTATTCGGTGACCAACTCGCTGGCGTCGTCGCCGAACTCGGTCTTCTTCAGCAGTTGGCGGTTGAGGTCGTATTCGTAGGCGGTGCGGCGGCCGTCGAAGCCGGTTTCCTGCTGGATTAGGCCGTTGCTGTAGTAGTCGAGGCGGTAGTGCTCGCCGCGCTCGTTTTCGATGTCGGTGAGCAGCAGACCGGCATTGTCGTAGCGGTAGCGCAACTGGCTGCCGTCCGGGTTGATGCGGCGGCTGACCAGGTGCAGGTTGTCGGCGTACTCGTAGCGGGTGATGCGGCCGAGCTCGTCGCGTTCAGCTGTCACGTTGCCATAGGCGTTGTAGGTGAACGCGCGCGTCGCGCCACCGGGCAACGTCACCTGCGACAGGCGATTGGCGTTGTCCCACTGGTACTGGGTGATGGCGCCGGACTCTTCCTGACGGGTGATCTGGCGGCCCATGGCATCGTAACGGTACTTGCGTTGCCCGCCGTCGGGCAGGCGCTCTTCCAGCAGTTGGCCAAGGTTGTTCCAGCCCAACTGATGGCGGCTGCCGTCGGGATGCGTGATTTCCAGCAATTGGCCTTGTCGGTCGTAGCTGTAGAGCGTGGCATGACCGTCCGGGTCGATTTGCCGGGTGACGTCGCCTTGCTTGTTGCGCTGATACTTCCAGCTGGCCTTCCCGCGATGCACGTCGCTGACGAAGCCATTGCTGTATTCGTAGGTGATGGCTTCATCTTCAGGAGGGATGACCGCAGTCATCAACCCCTCATCGTCGTACCGGTACTCGGTCACGGCGCCCAGCGGATCCTTTTCGGCGATCAGCTGGCCTTTGTCGTTGTAGGCCTTCAGATGCTCGGCACCGTCCGGATCGACCTTGCTGACCAGGCGGGCCTTGTCGTCGTGGGTGTAGATTTCTTCACTGCCATCGGCGTTGGTGACGGTTACGGTGCCTTTGTCATCCCAGGCGTAGTGCGTATCCATCTGCGAGAAATTCGCCCAGTGATGGATGCAGCGAGCGAGCTTGCCTTCGTGCTCCCATTCCCAGAAGAAGGCCGCTCCGCCAGCCAGTTGCCTTTCCAGAATCACATGTTGATCGTTGTAGCGATAACGTTCGGCTTCCCCTGCGGTGTTCTTCGCCTCAATCAACCGGCTTTGAGCGTCGTAGCTGTAGGTGACCAGCGTTTGGACGGTGTTCCAGGCGTCTTCGAGGTTGTCCGCCGGAAGGAACTGCTGATAATCGATTGCGACGATGTGCTTGCGGTCGTAACGCAGCAGCAGGGCGCGGCCCGCGCCGTTGTCGAGGCGCTTGATGCGTCCGTGGATGTCCCGCGTGACGTGCAGCCGATTGCCGTAGCTGTCGCTGATGGCGATCAGGGTTGCGCCTTTGCTGTTGAAGCGGAAGTGGTAAAACGTCGGGCGCTTGCTTGCTTGGGCCAGAATCAGTTCGGACGGATCGTCACCCAGGAAAATGGCTGCCCGCGAGAGGCTGTTGGTGATGGCCGGACGCTGTTCACTGGGGAGCGGGAAAGGCGTGGAGCGGTTTTCATGGTCAGTCCAGATGACCTCGTCGCCCACGATTTCGATCCGGTGCGCGAGTGCATGACTCCAGCCATGGCCCAGCCCACAATCGATTTCCACTGCGCTGGTTCTGTACAGGCGCGTCCATTCAAACGGCAGCAGCCCGTCGAGTTGGCCGTCGGTAAGCGTCAGCAGTTCTTCACCGGTGACCATCGATACCGGACATCCATCGGTGCAGGTTCCGGCAGCTGGCTCTGCGCTCTTGTCGGCAGGTGTCTTAGCCTGTTTGGCAGCATCGTCACCGGCTTTGCCTCTACCGAGCGTCGCGTTTCTCTTTCCATCAAAACGCAGTTCAGAAATGCCGTTTCTTACCTTGGCCGTCACACCACGCGCCGCCACGGCCGTGTATTTGGCGACATACTCCATGAAGCCTTTGATGATCTTGAACACGGACTCGACAAAGCCAATCACGGCCTTGATGAGAATCTCGCCGTACTTCTTCAGTCGCGCGGCGAGATAGATAATCCCTGTGCCTTCGGCCGCGATGGTCAGTACGATCCCGATCACGATATCGATGGCAATGCCGACGACTGCAGCCGTAGTCATCTTCGCCGACTCGCCTGCCAGTTTGGTCGGCGGCAAACCTGCCAACCAGATCACGGCACTCCGCACCAGCAGAAACAATGCCGCTTCGTCGCTGGCGAGCAGCATGGCCTTTTTCATGACCTCCGGTGACTGCTTGGCCAGGTCAATCAGCTTTTGAGTGCCGGCGCCGAGATCTTCCTTGAACTTTCCGGGATCCTGAAGGATGTCCAGAACCAGGCTGATGCCGTCCCACACGCCCTTGATGGCCTCCCAGCCACCTTCAAGAATGCCTTTACCAACAGACATCACCATGGCGGATGCCGATAAGGTTGACCATTGCGGTTTGAAGCCGGCCCACTCCTTGCGCAGAAAGCCTTCCAGGTCAGCTGTAATGCCCTTGTAAGAGTTGAACAAGGCATCGATTTGCGCTGGAGTCACTTCATTGTGAACGCGGATCTTGTAGTACTTGCCAGGAATGCCTCCCGTCCAGCTAGCCTTACCTTTGGCGTCCAGTTTGACTTTGCTGACAGCACCACCCTCCACGGCGACGATTTCGACTTCGATGTCACCCACCGGAATGTCATACACCGATTCGAATTTGCTCTCGATGAGCAACGGCCCTTTCAGCGGGCACTGAGCGACGTTTGAGGTGAAGTCGCCATCTGTCATGCTCACCGACTTGCTGGTGTTGCCGACTTTGATCACTCGCTCCATGCCGAGCAGGGACGGCAGGTCAGCGGCTCGGCTGCCCTTGTCTGCGGCTCTTGCATACCAGGTCTTGGTTTGTTCCTGGTACAGCTTCAGGCTGTCTTTGAAGGAGTTGAGTTGTCCGTCAATGAACTCAATGCGTTCCTTTGCGATCATCAGCCTTGCTCCAGAATCAGGTGGTTTAACAGTGCTTCTTTAAGGTTGTCCGGAGCATCCGGGCGACGTACGAAACGGGCGATCTTGTGTTTCAGGTTGTTCTCGGGCCAGGCGGTGTAGAGGTCCGGGCGTTCCTCCTCCAGCCATTGCATGAGGTTGCTGATCAGCGTGGTCGGATTGTCCTTGGCCAGCCCATCCAACAACCCCTTCGGCACCTCCCACCACGGCCAGTCCTTCGCCTTCCTCACCACCCGCGGCCCGACCTCCAGGCTTTGCCCGTTGATCAGGTAGCGCTCGAATACCGGCAGCAGTTCCCCGGCCGCTTCACCCAGCCCCTTGAGGATCGGGTGGATGTGCCGGCCGTCCCAGAAGCGGAAGAACACCTCGGTCCCGTCCGGCATCTTCACTTGGGTGAGGCTGCGCAGGTGCTCGAAGACTTCGTCCGGTTCGCTGCGGGAGACGGCCAGCCAGCCCCAGTCGAGGGCGTCGGTGTCGGCGATCCAGGGCAGGAACGGGGAGTTGGGCTTGAGCTCGGTGACGTAGGGCATCACCGGTTTCCAGCTGGCGTAGAGGGTGTCGTTCCAGATCGGCACGAGCTGGGTGGCGGGTTCGCTCATGTACAGGGTTTTCAGGCCGTCGGCGTCGCTGGCGGCGCTGATGATCAGGTACAGGCGTTCGCCGGTCTGCAGGGGTTGGCGGGTCAGCCAGTCGTGGGGTGTCAGTCGATCAGATGGCACAGGCACCTGCCTTGCATTTTTCGCATTCTTCGCAGAACGGCGCGTTGCGTTTGAGGGTGTTGACCTGCGCCGGGGTGAGCACGGCGCCGGCCTTATCGGCGTCGGCCTGTTTCAGCGCGCCGGGCATCAGCGGGGCGGCGCCGGTGCCGCTGCCCGGGCCGCCGCCGGAGTTGATGTTGATCGCCGGGCCGCTCATGGTCACGCCGCCGCCGTCGATCTTGATGAAGCTGCCGCCGCCGACCAGGGTCAGTTCGCTGCCGGCCTCGAGCACGACCTTCAGGCCGCTGCTCAGGTGGATCTCCTGGCCGGCGTCGATGAACTGGCCGGTGCCGATCTTGATGTGCTGGTTGACGCCTACGGTCAGGTGGTCGTTGGCCCGGGCCTCGACCTTGCGGTCCTCGTAGACGGTGTGGTGCTCCTCGGCCTTGAACTCGCTGTAGCTGTTCTTCTCGACGGTGTCGTGGCGCTCGTTGCCGACGCGGATCTTCTGGTCGTGCTCGACGTTCTCGTCCCAGTCGCGCTGGGCGTGCAGGAAGATCTGCTCCTGGCCTTTCTTGTCCTCGATGCGCAGCTCGTTGAAGCCGCCTCCGCCCATGGAGCTGAGGGTTTTGAAGGTGCTGCGGGTCTTGTTGGCCGGCAGGGCGTAGGGGACGGTGTTTTCCTTGTGGTACAGGCAGCCGCTGACCAATGGCTGGTCGGGGTCGCCCTCAAGGAAGGTGACCAGCACTTCCATGCCGATGCGCGGGATGGCGATGCCGCCGTACTGGGCGCCGGCCCACGCCGAGGAGACGCGCAGCCAGCAGGTGGTCTTGTCGTCGGCCTGGCCTTCGCGGTCCCAGTGGAACTGCACCTTGACGCGGCCGTACTGGTCGCAGTGGATCTCTTCGCCCTTGGGTCCTGTGACCACGGCGCTCTGGCTGCCGAGGATGCGCGGCTTCGGGTGGCGCAGGGGCGGGCGGTTGGGCACGTCCCACGGGGTGGCCTGGAAGCGGTTGCGGTAGCCCTGGTGGAAGTCGTCCTTGAGCGCCGTGGTGTCGCTGGTCACCGACTCTTCCAGCACCTGCGGCTGCTTGCCTTCGTGGAGGATTTCGGTGAGCAGCCAGAGGTCGTTCCACTGCGCCTTGGGGTGCGCCGTCAGGGCCAGGAAGTGGCCGCTGACCAGGCGCGGCTGGTCGCTCTTGCCCTCGGCGAGGCGGAAGTCGCTGCGGTGGCGCTCCAGGGCGCGCTTGGCCAGGTGCTTGCCGCGCTCGCGGTCGATGAAGCGGCCCGGGTAGTCGTAGTCCTCGAGGTCGGGCAGGGCGTCGCCGCGGTTCTCGCTCTCGAGGGTCAGGCGCGGCTTCTCGAAGTCGTAGTCGCGGCGGGTGGTGCGGCTGGTGCGGGTTTCCAGGCGCAGGTCGAAGCGCTTGATCACCGGGTCGCTGGCGACCATGCCGGAGTCTTGCTGGTAGGCCACGGGCGCCAGTTTCGGGAACACCGTCTGGTCATCGCCGAACACCAGCTTGTGGGCCGTGGCGCTGTGCTGGAAGTGGAAGTGGATGCCTTCCTCTTCGCACAGGCGCTGGATGAAGTGCAGGTCCGACTCGTCGTACTGCACGCAGTAGATCCGCTCGGGATAGACCGAACCGGTCTTGAATTCGTAGGCGTTGGCCTGGATGCCGTGTTCCTCCAGCACCTTGCCGATGATCTTCGGCACGCTGAGGTTCTGGAAGATGCGCTGGTTGATCCGGTGCGCAAGGTAGGCCAACTGCGGGCGCAGGGTCACGGAGTAGCGGGTCAGGCGCTTGCCGGAGTCGCCTTGCGCGGCGCGGTAGATCAGGCCGTGGATGCCGCTGCCGTCGGGCGACAGCTGCAGGAAGGCCGGTTTGTGCAGCAGGGTCTCGAGGTCCAGCGACGGCTGCTCACTGACCAGCTCCACCTGGAAGGCGAACGGCTCGCTGACGGCTTCGCGGCCTTGCAGGGTGAATACCTGGAAGTCGGCGGAAAGGCCTTCGATGGTCAGGGCAAAATGTGTTTCGTTGGCCGGCGCGAACATCCCTTGTTCCTCGTGCTGCAGCGGCGCCCGTCGGTCTTCGTCAAGCGATCCGACGCACGCGAAATTCTGGAGGTGCGTAAACAACATCGACCAGCAGGGCTGGTCGATGCGTGTAGCGGTCAGCCGTAATTAAACGACTGGAGCACGCCAGTCATCGGAACCCGAAGTACCGGATACTTCGTGGGTCCAGGTGATTTTGCGGTAGGTGAACTGCACTTCTTCCAGGTGGGTGAAGTGCGAGTTGCCTGGATCCTGGCAGTTGTGCATTTTGTTGTTGATGGCGACGATGATCGCGTCTTCCAGTTTGGTGGTGTAGTAGTGCTCTTGGGTGCCTTGAGGTTCTGGAACGGCAGGACCGTGATCGA
>NZ_JBIVHR010000053.1:0-43556 GCF_044749305.1 Pseudomonas sp. NPDC089534
GGATGACACCGACCATCGTCGAGCAGGCCGGCGGCGGCAATGACGAAGTGCGCGTCACCGTGGTCAACCCGAGCGGCACCTACCTGGCAGATAATGTCGAACGCCTGACCTTCATCGGCAACGGCGCGTACACCGGTTGGGGCAATGCCGGCGACAACATCATCACCGGCGGTTCGGGCAACGACACGCTGTACGGTGGCGCGGGCGCGGACCAGTTCATCGGCGGCACCGGTTACGACACAGTGGGTTACCTCGACAGCAAAGTGGCGGTGACCCTCAACCTGAAGACCGGCGTGCACTCCGGGATCGCTGCCGGTGATACCTACACCGGCATCGAGGCGGTTCGCGGGTCGAACTACAACGACATCTTCTATGGCGCTGCTTCGGCCATGGGCCTGGATGGCGCGGGAGGCCAGGACCTGGTCAGCTACGAGCTCTCGGACAGCGCCGTGACCATCGACCTGACCACCGGCGCCAACGCCGGCGATGCGGCGGGCGACACCTACGTCAACATCGAGCTGTTCCAGGGCTCCGGCTTCAACGACACGCTGTCGGGCTCGCGCCTGGCCGACACCTTCATCGGCGGTGCCGGCGCCGACACCATCGACGGGCGCGAAGGCCAGGACAGCGTCTGGTACATCACCAGCGCCACGGGCGTCACGGTCAACCTGCAGACCAACGTCAACCAGGGCGGCGACGCCGAGGGCGATGTGCTGCGCAACATCGAGCGGGTGGTGGGCAGTCACTTCAACGACAGCCTGACTGGCGATGCCGGCGTCAACTACCTGGAAGGCGGCCTCGGCAACGATGTCATCTACGGCGGCGACGGCAACGATTACCTCTATGGCGGCCTGGTGTCGCAGATCGGGCCGTTCACCCTCGACGGCTTGACCAACGGGCCGCAGGCCGACGTGATCTACGGCGGCAACGGCAACGACACCATCGTCACCGCCGCCGACGACCACGGCAGCCGCGCCTACGGCGAAGCGGGCGGCGACGTCATCACCGTGACCTACGGCATGGCCGACGGCGGCGACGGCAATGACCTGCTGACCGGCACGGGCACCGGCTTCTCGCTGTTCGGCGGCGCGGGCGACGACCGGCTGGTGCTGCAGGGCAGCGGCTGGGCCAACGGCGGTGAAGGTGACGACACCTATACCGTCAACACCCGGGCGCTGGTCTCGATCCAGGATGACGGCGCCAGCCGTGGCGACACAGTGGTTCTGTCGTTCATCCGCAGTACGGATCTGCTCGCTGACCGCGTCGGCGACGACCTCTATCTGCACGATTCGAAGTTCGTGGCCGGGCAGACGCCGAAGGAGGGGGTGCTGCTCAAGGACTGGTTCGCCGGCTCCGCCACCATCGAGCAGATCCAGACGGCCGACGGACAGTTGATCAACCTGCCGGCCAACGGTGATGCGTTTGCCCTGTTTGGTTGATCGGCGCGCTGCGAAGGGTTGAAGTGTTTGCTTGAACACGCCGGCCTAAAAAAGGCACGCCCCCGGATCTGAAGATTCGGGGGCGTGCCTTTTTTGCGGCTGGCGTTCATACCCGACGACCACCGCAAAGTCCTTTTCGCGGCGGGTCTCAAGCTTTGGTTTTTTCGAGTCGATAGCTTCGTATTCGCCGTTTAGGTGATCAGGTGGCAGGCCTGGGAGAGAAGTCTGCGCCACCGGTTCAGGATTCAACAACCACGCAAGGAAGAAACACATGGCAGTGATAAATGGAACGAGTGATGCGGATTTCATGGGCGGCACTCAAGACAATGACGAACTCTACGGACTGGAGTCGGACGATCGGCTTTGGGCCAGCGCCGGCTCGGATCTTCTGGATGGCGGGGAAGGGTTCGATGCGGCGGACTATGGGCTGATGCAGGCGGGGGTCAGTGTCGATCTGCGCGAAACGCTGGCGACGGTCACCAAGGCGGATGGATCCGTCGATACGCTGGTCAATATCGAGAAAGTCATCGGCAGCTCCAACAACGACACGCTGGCCAGTTCGGTTGCCGGGGTGACGCTGGAGGGTGCGGGCGGTGACGATATCTACCTCATCGACAGCGAAGGCGTGACGATCATTGAAGAGGAACGGGGCGGCTATGACGAGCTGCGCACCAGCGTCAACACCATGAAGCTTGATCCGTTCCTGGAGAAACTCACCTTCACCGGCACGGGCGACTTCAAGGGCTACGGCAATGCCCAGATGAACGTGATTGTTGGCGGTGCCGGCAATGACGTGCTGTGGGGCGGCGATGGCGGCGATCAGTTCGTGGGCGGTGAAGGCTTCGATACTGTCAGCTACACCGACAGCCCTGAAGGGCTCAGTATCGAGTTGTCCAGCATCTGGGGCGCCACCGGTTTCGCTTTCGGCGATACCTACTCGAGTATCGAGGGCGTGCAGGGCTCGAATTTCAACGATGTGATCTTTGCCGGCGAGAGCGCCATGGTCATGGACGGCGCCGATGGTTTCGACGCTGCCGACTACAGCCGTTCGAACGATGCGGTCACCTTCGAATTCCACGATGGCAAGGCCTTTGGAACGGGTGGCTACGCCGAAGGCGACACCCTGATCAACGTGGAAAAAATCGTCGGTTCGGATCTGGCCGACCATTTCACCGCCAACTCGGCGGGCATCACCTTCGAAGGTGGCCGAGGCGGTGACATCTATACGGTCAACAGCATTGGCGTGAGCATCATCGAGGGCGAGACTGATGGCTTTGACGAGCTGTACACCAACCTGTCGCTGATGAAGATGGATCCGTTCATCGAAAAAATGACCTACACCGGCACTGCCGATTTCACAGGTTATGGCAATGACGGTGACAACATCATCGTCGGTGGCATCGGCAATGACGTGTTCTACGGTGGTCTCGGTCAGGATGTCTTCGACGGCGGCGAGGGGATGGATACCGTCAGCTATGAGGACAGCGATGTCGGTGTGGCGGTCGGGATGTGGCAACTGGGCCAGAACGGCACGGCCCAGGGCGATATGTATCTGAACATCGAGGCGCTGCGTGGCAGTCACTTCGACGACGTCATGACGGGCAGCATGGGCGACGATATCTTCGAAGGCAGCGACGGCAACGACACGCTGAACGGCGACTACGGCAACGACTACCTTTACGGCGGACTGAAGTCGGGGCTCGACAGCGATGCCGCGCAGGCTGACATCCTCAATGGCGGTGCCGGCGATGACGTGATCGTCGGTGCCAAAAATGACTTGGGCACCCTTGCCTACGGTGGCGATGGCAATGACACCATCACGGTCGGCAGTGGCAGTGCCTTTGGTGAGGAGGGCTTTGACCTGCTCACCGGTACCGGCAGCCATTACCTGTTGTCCGGTGGCGGCGGCAACGACGTGCTGGTGCTCAACCTTGCCGGGCAGTCGAACAGCGGCGGCGTCGCGATGGGCGGCAGCGGGGACGATACCTACATCGTCAACACGACCGGTCTGGTGACGATTCAGGACCAGCCCGGCTGGGAGATCAACGACACCCTGATCCTCAATACCATTGCCAACATCAGCCAGTTGAACGTCACCCGTGTCGGCGACGACGCGTACCTGCACAGCGTCAATGATGGCAGCGCCGGCGTTCCGGACAGCGGCGTCAAGCTGCAGGGTTGGTATGCCGGGAATGACAACATCGAGATCCTGCAGACCGCCGACGGCCAGTCCTACGACCTGCGTGCCACTGTCGACGGGTTCGCGCTTTTCGGCTGATCCACCGATGCATTGATGCAGCCACACGAAAGGGATGGCCCCGGCAACGGATCCATCCCTTTTTCATGCCCGCCGTCCCCGCCGACGCAACGCCCGCAGAGCTGGCGCGTTTCCTGCAAGTCCCCCTCAAATCGCCATAAAACGAGCGCTCGCGGCCATTGCCCCGGCGCCCGCACCGGCAAAAAGGTTTAGCCAGAAGGCCCGCCAGGCTCAAGAACGCCGCGCGCAGCCCTGTGACGAACGAGAGGGGAGACGATGAAGGCAGTTATTTTGGCGGGTGGGCTCGGTACGCGCATCAGCGAGGAGTCGCACCTCAAGCCCAAGCCGATGATCGAGATCGGCGGCAAGCCAATTCTCTGGCACATCATGAAGCAGTATTCCGCCCACGGGATCCACGACTTCGTGATCTGCCTCGGCTACAAGGGCTACGCGATCAAGGACTTCTTCGCCAACTACTTCCTGCACACCTCCGACGTCACCTTCGACATGCGCAACAACCGCATGGACGTGCACCAGAACTACAGCGAGCCATGGCGCGTGACGCTGGTGGACACCGGCGAAGACACCATGACCGGCGGCCGACTGCGCCGCGCCGCACGCTACCTGGAAGGCGAAGAGGCGTTCTGCTTCACCTACGGCGACGGCGTGTCCGACCTCAACATCGGCGAGCTGGTGGACTTCCACCTGAGCCACGGCAAGCTGGCCACCGTCACCGCCGTGCAGCCGCCGGGCCGCTACGGCGCGCTGGAGCGCGACGGCGACCGCGTGCTGGGCTTCACCGAAAAGCCCCGGGGCGACGGTGGCTGGATCAACGGCGGCTTCTTCGTGCTGTCGCCCAAGGTGCTGCCTTACATCGCTGACGATCAGACTTCCTGGGAAGCCGAGCCGCTGGCCAACCTCGCCGCCGAACAGCAGTTGCAGGCGTTCCAGCACGAAGGCTTCTGGCACCCGATGGACACCCTGCGCGACAAGAACCACCTCGAAGCGCTGTGGCAGAGCGGGGAGGCCCCATGGAAGCAATGGGCCTGAGTCCGGAGTTCTGGCGCGGCAAGCGGGTCCTGGTCACCGGCCACACCGGTTTCAAGGGCAGTTGGCTGACCCTGTGGCTGCAAAGCCTGGGCGCGCAGGTCAGCGGCTTCGCCCTCGACCCGGCGACCGAACCGAACCTGTTCGGACTGGCGCGGGTGCACGAAGGCATCAACGATCAGCGCGGCGACCTGCGCGACCTGGGCGCCTTGCTGGAGATCATCGCCGACACCGAGCCTGAGATCGTCCTGCACCTGGCGGCCCAACCGTTGGTGCGCGAAGGCTACCGCGATCCGCTGGGCACCTACTCCAGCAACGTCATGGGCACCCTCAACCTGCTTGAGGCGATCCGTCAGGTCGGCTGCGTGCGCGCCTGCGTGCTGGTGACCACCGACAAGGTCTACGCCAACAAGGAATGGCTGTGGCCGTACCGCGAGGACGAAGCCCTCGGCGGGCATGACCCTTACAGCAGCAGCAAGGCCTGCTGCGAACTGTTGGCGCAGTCTTACGCGGCGTCGTTCTTCCCGGCGGACAAGTACGCCGAACACGGCCTGGCGCTGGCCACCGCCCGCGCCGGCAACGTGCTGGGCGGCGGCGATTTCGCGCCGGAGCGTCTGATCCCCGATGTGCTCAAGGCCTGGACCGCGGACGAGCCGGTGACCCTGCGCTACCCGCAGGCCGTGCGTCCGTGGCAGCACGCGCTGGAGCCGTTGGCCGGCTACCTGCAACTGGCGGCCGGCCTCTACGAAGAGGGCCCGGAGTACGCCGGTGCGTGGAACTTCGGCCCGGGCGAGGCGGACATGTGCAGCGTCGGCGAAGTGGTCGAACTGCTCGCCAACCGCTGGCCCCAGGCCCGCGGCCTGCGCATCGAGCCGAGCGAGCTGCACGAGGCCGGCCTGCTGCGCCTGGACAGCAGCCGCGCCCGTCAGGTGCTGGGCTGGCAGCCGCGCTGGACCTTGCAGCAATGCCTGACCCAGACCCTCGACTGGCACCTGGCCTGGCAGAACGGCGATGACATGCGCCGGGTCTCCCTCGGCCAACTGAACCTGTACCGGGGCGCGCTGTGAGCGAATTCTCCTTGCAGGCCCTGCCGCTGGCCGGGCTGTTCAACGTCCGCCACAAACGCTTCGAAGACCAGCGCGGGCACTTCGCCCGGCTGTTCTGCGAGGGCAGCCTGAGTGCGTTCGGTCGCGAGTTCCACATCCGTCAGATCAACCACTCCTGCACCCGCGAGAAGGGCAGCGTGCGCGGCCTGCATTACCAGAACGCCAATGCGCCGGAAGCCAAGCTGATCACCTGCCTGCGCGGTGAGGTGTGGGACGTGGCGGTGGATCTGCGCCCGGACTCCGAGACCTTCCTGCACTGGCACGCCGAACACCTGAAGGCCGGCGACGGCCGCAGCCTGCTGATTCCGGCCGGCTTCGCCCACGGCTTCCAGACCCTGACCGACGACGCCGAACTGCTTTACCTGCACAGCGCCGACTACGCGCCGGAGCACGAGGGCGGGCTGTCGGTGAACGATCCGCGGCTGGCCATCGCCTGGCCGCTGCCTGTCAATAATTTGTCGGCGCGGGACTCCAGCCATCCCGCGCTCGATCAACACTTCGCTGGAGTGCGTCTATGAATTGCCGTGGGTGCGCCGCACCGCTGAGCCTGCCGCTGATCGACCTCGGCACCTCGCCGCCGTCCAACGCCTACGTGCATGCCGACCGCCTGGAGCAGGCCGAGCAATGGGTGCCTTTGAAGGTCGCCGTGTGCCAGCAATGCTGGCTGGTGCAGACCGAGGACTACACCCGCGCCGACAGCCTGTTCGACGCCGAGTACGCCTATTTCAGCTCGTTCTCCAGCACCTGGCTGGCCCATGCCGAGCGCTATGTGGCCGAGATGGCCGAGCGCTTCGGCCTGGACGCCGACAGCCGCGTTGTCGAGGTGGCCGCCAACGACGGCTACCTGCTGCAGTACGTGGCCGGTCGCGGCATCCCGTGCCTGGGCGTCGAGCCGACCCGCAGCACCGCCCAGGCGGCACGGGAAAAGGGCCTGGAGATCCGCGAGCTGTTCTTCGGCCGCGACACCGCCGCGCAACTGAAGGCCGACGGCTGGGCCGCCGACCTGATGGCCGCCAACAACGTGCTGGCCCATGTACCGGACATCAACGATTTCCTCGGCGGTTTCGCCACGCTGCTCAAGCCCACCGGCGTGGCCACGTTCGAATTCCCGCAACTGCTGACGCTGATGGCCGGCGCGCAGTTCGACACGCTGTACCACGAGCACTATTCCTACCTGTCCCTGACCGCCGTGCAGACCCTGTGCGAGCGCAACGGCCTGGAAGTCTTCGACGTCAGCCAACTGAGCACCCATGGCGGTTCGCTGCGGGTGTTCGTGCAGCGCCGGGACGGCGAGCGCCGCGCCGTGCAGCCGTCGGTGCAGCAGCAGTTGCAGGCCGAGCTCGACGCCGGGGTGAAGACCGCCGGCTACTACGCGACGCTGGCGCCCGCCGCCGAACGCATCAAGCACGACCTGCTGCGCTTCCTGCTCAAGGCCAAGGCCGACGGCAAGCGCGTGGTCGGCTACGGCGCGGCGGCCAAGGGCAACACGCTGCTCAACTACGCCGGGGTCAAGCCAGACCTGCTGGCGTGGGTGGCCGACGCCAACCCGCACAAGCAGGGCAAGCTGTTGCCGGGCAGCCGCATTCCGATCGTGGCGCCTGAGCGCATCGATCTTGAGAAACCGGACTACGTGCTGGTGCTGCCGTGGAACCTGCTGCACGAAGTCAGCCAGCAACTGGCGCACGTGCGTCAGTGGGACGGGCGCTTCGTGATCGCCGTGCCGGAGATGAAAGTCCTGTGAAGGTCCTGGTCACCGGAGCCACCGGCTTCGTCGGTCGCCACCTGGTCGCGGCGCTGCTCGCCCGCGGCTGCACGGTGCGGGCGGTGGCGCGCAATGCGCAGACTGCGCAAGGCATGCCGTGGATCAACGACGTCGAGTTCGTGGCGGCGGATATTCACGCACCGGACCTGGATGCCGTGGCCTTGACCGACGGCGTCGACGCCCTCGCGCACCTGGCCTGGCCGGGGTTGCCGAACTACCGCGCGCTGTTCCATTTCGAACACAACCTGATGGCCGACTACCGCTTCGTCAAAAGCGTGGTGGAGGCGGGCGTGAAGCAAGTGCTGGTGACCGGCACCTGCTTCGAGTACGGCATGCAGAGCGGCCCCCTCAGCGAAGAGACCGCGCCGCAGCCGGCCAACCCGTACGGCCTGGCCAAGCACACGCTGCACCTGTTCCTGCGCACCCTGCAGCAAGAGCTGCCGTTCACCCTGCAATGGGCGCGGCTGTTCTACCTGCACGGCGAAGGGCAGAACCCCAACAGCCTGCTGGCGGCGCTGGACCGGGCCATCGAGGCCGGAGCGCCGTCGTTCGACATGTCGGCGGGTGAGCAACTGCGGGACTTCCTGGCGATCGAGACGGCCGCCGGGCACCTCGCCGCGATCCTCCAGCGGCGCGGTTTCGACGGCACGGTCAACTGCGCCAGCGGCCGGCCGGTGTCGGTGCGTTCGCTGGTCGAGCAACGCCTGCGCGAGCGCGGCGCCCGTCTGGACCTGAACCTGGGCCACTACCCGTACCCGACCCACGAGCCGATGGCGTTCTGGGCGGTGACCGAGCGTCTGCAACAGTTACTGGGAGACCGCCATGAAGCATGAGTTGTACCGCGCCACCGACCTGCCGGTGCTGCAGAACCGCACCTTTGCCGATCCCGAGTCGGCGAAGGCGTCGGCCCGCGCCGACATGCTGCTGGTCCAGGACGAGCGCAGCGGCCTGATCTTCAACGCGGCGTTCGACGCCGACAAGCTCAGCTACGACGCCGACTACCAGAACGAGCAGGCCCACTCCGGCCAGTTCCAGAAGCACCTGCACGACGTCGAAGGCATCATCGCCAAGCACTTCAAGGGCCGGGAGCTGATCGAGGTCGGCTGCGGCAAGGGCTACTTCCTTGAGCTGCTCAAGGGCCTGGGCTACCGCATCACCGGCATCGACCCGGCCTACGAAGGCAACAACGCCGACGTGATCAAGGCCCCGTTCACCCGTGGCCTGGGCCTGGCGGCGGACGCCGTCGTGCTGCGCCACGTGCTGGAGCACATCCAGGATCCGGTGAGCTTTCTGGCGGTGATCGCCGAAGCCAACCAGGGCGGGCAGATCTACATCGAAGTGCCGTGCTTCGACTGGATCCTCGAACACCGCGCCTGGTTCGACCTGTTCTACGAGCACGTCAACTATTTCCGCCTCGACGACCTGCGCCGGATGTTCGGCACCGTGCACGAGGCCGGCCACCTGTTCGGCGGCCAATACCTTTACATCGTCGCCGACCTGGCCACGCTGCGCCTGCTCCCGGAGCAACCGGTGCCGCGCCTGGCCCTGCCGGACGGCTTCACCGCCAGCCTCGAGCGGGCGGTGCAGATCATCCAGGCCGCGCCCGGACAGGGTTCGGCGATCTGGGGCGCGTCCTCCAAGGGCGTGATCTATTCGCTGTTCCTGCAACGGGCGGGCGTGGCGGTGGACCGCGTGGTGGACATCAACCCGGCGAAGCAGGGGCGCTACCTGCCCCTGAGCGGCGCCCGGGTGTCCTCGCCGCAGGAGGCCATGGACGCCTTGCCCGAAGGCGCCAACCTGTTTGTGATGAATTCCAATTACCTCGAAGAGATCAAGCGGATGACCGATGGACGCTACGTCTATCACGCCGTTGACAGCGCTTCGTTCCAGTGACTACCGAGATCGTGAACATGACCGACAACAGCATCAACAAAGCCTTCGAAGCCGAGTGCCGCGAGCAGATCGCCCAGCAGGGCGACGACCAGAAGCTCACTGGCCTGGCCCGGGACTTCTTCAACGAATCGGCCAAGCACAAGTACAGCTACCACTTCTCGTGGATGGGCCGCCCGATCATCCAACTGCCGCAAGACATGATGGCGATGCAGGAGATCATCTGGCAGGTCAAGCCGGATCTGGTCATCGAGTGCGGCATCGCCCACGGCGGTTCGATCATCTACTACGCCTCGCTGCTGGAGCTGCAAGGCCACGGCGAAGTGCTGGGCATCGACCTGGACATCCGCCCGCACAACCGCGAAGCCATCGAGAGCCACCCGATGAGCAAGCGCATCTCCATGATCGAAGGTTCGAGCATCGACCCTGAGATCGCCGCCAAGGTGCGCGCCGCCGCCGAAGGCAAGAAGGTCATCCTGGTGCTGGACTCCAACCACACCCACGACCACGTGCTCGAAGAACTGCGCCTGTACGCGCCGCTGGTGTCGGTGGACAGCTACTGCGTGGTGATGGACACCGTGGTCGAAGACATGCCGGCCGATTTCTTCCCGGATCGTCCGTGGGGCCCGGGCGACAACCCGAAGACCGCCGTGTGGAAGTACCTGGAAGAGAACAAGGATTTCGAGATCGACGTTCAGCTGCAGAACAAGCTGCTGATCACCGTGGCGCCGGACGGCTACCTGCGTCGCGTGCGTTAATCGAAACATCATCAAAGCGTAGATTTGGCGATTCGCCGGTAGTGGGGAGAGGTTATGCAAGGCAAGTACGGTTCGGAACAGGCGCCGGTGCTCAATGAGCTGTTGACCGTGGTGCTGTTTACCCATAATCGTCCGGCGTTCCTGCGCCGGGCGGTGAAGTATTACAGCGCCTTGCCTTGCAGGATCATGGTGCTGGACTCGAGTCCGGAACTGCCCGAAGGCGACTTTTCCGCCGTCGACTATCACCACGTGCCGCAGTTCGCCTACTGGGGCATGCAGGCCAAGCTAGCCTATGGCGTGGAGCGCGTGACCACGCCGTACACCGTGCTGGCGGCGGACGACGACTTCATCCTGCACGATTCGCTGGCCGAGTCCGTGGGCTTCCTGCAAGACCATCCCGACTACGGCATGTGCCACGGCTACTGCCTGATGTACCTGACCCTGGCCGGCGACGTGAGCTACTACCGCCGCGACAAGAAGGTCTGCGAGGACTACGGCTCCGAGCGGGCCCAGGACCGCGTCATCGATTACATGAGCCAGTACATCCCGCCGTTCTACGCGGTGACCCGCACCGACCTGATGAAGTCCTGGCACGCGGCGATGCCGGCCGGCACCAGCTTCCAGTGGCAGGAGATCGGCCATGTGTACTACATGCTGGCCTGCGCCAAGGCGCGGATCCTGCCGATCCCTTACGTGGTGCGCGAAATCAACTACGGCAACTCCGAGCACAGCACCGAGGTGTACCACTCGCTGACGTACATGGACGCCAAGTCGGTGGCCGAGCGCGAGGCGTTCGCCGAGTTCCTGGCATCGTTGCCCACCGGCATCCAGGGACTGGACGCCGAGCAGGGCAAGGCCTTCGCCCTGGAGAGTTTCGAGGCGATGGTCGACAGCCTGCAATCGGGGCGCGCACTGACCGCCGAGCTGATTTTCCAATCCACCTGGCACCAGGCGCTCAAGCGTCCGGATCGTCGGTTCGGGCCGTTGCAGTATGTGGAAATGCCGTTCTACAACCAGGCCTTCTTCGATCGCCTGGAGCAGATCGAATTCATGCTCCACACCATGCCGGCCGGCCGCGTTCAGCTGAACGGGCTGGAGGGCGTGTGGACCCGTCAGGCGCACCTGCTGCAGGCGCGCAACAACGACACCGCCGAGAGCGTGCTGGACCGTCTGTGGCAGGCCCACGACCTCAACGCCTTCAACCGTGAAGTGCTCAAGCGCCTGCTGGCGCAGCTGGAGCAGGCGGGCGAAGACGAAGAGGCGCAGAAGACCCGCGACTGGCTCGCGCGCCTGGAGGCTGTGACCCTGGAGGATCACCGTCAGACGTTCGGGAAGATGCAGTCCGGCAAGCTGCTCAAGTGGCTGGCCGCGCGTCAGCCGGATGCGCAGCAACGCGAAGCGATTGCCGGGCACCTGGCGGTCAACGGCGGCGGCCCGCAGTTCGGCGTGTTCCTGCTGGACCTGGACAACGACATCGACAAGGTGCAGGTCACCCTCGATAGCCTGCTCGAAGGCCAGTGCAAGGCGTTCCGGATTGTCGTGTTCACCACCGGTGAGCCGCCGGCCGCCACCACGGCGCAGAACACCTTGCACTTTGTCCGCGTCACGCCGGGCAACCTGGTCGAGAAGCTCAATCAGAGCGCCCGCCAGTCGCCGTGCGACTGGGTGCTGCTGGCCGAAGCGGGCGACGAGTTCACCGCCGGCGGCCTGCTGCGCGCCAGCCTGGAACTGATGGCCGCCGACGGCTGCAGCGCGGTGTCCACCGACGAGATTCAGCGTCAGGACAGCGGCGCGCTGGCGGATGTGTTCCGTCCGGGCTTCAACCTGGACTTGCTGCTGAGCCTGCCGGGCATGATGGCGCGCCACTGGCTGATCCGCCGCGAGGCGCTGGTCGCGGTCGGCGGCTATCGGGCGGACTTCAGCAAGGCGCTGGAGTTCGACCTGCTGCTGCGCATCCTCGAGCAGGACGGCCTCAACAGCCTGGCCCACCTCGACGAGCCGCTGCTGATCGCCCGCGCGCCGAAGCTTGAGGAGAACCCTCACGAGCGCCTGGCCCTGCTGCGTCACCTGGGCACCCGCGGCTACAAGGCCAAGGTCACGTCCTCGACGCCGGGGATCTACCAGATCGACTACCACCACACTGAGCGTCCGCTGGTGTCGGTGATCGTGCCGGCCGGCAACGACTTGCCTGCCTTGCAGCGCTGCCTGGAAGGCGTGCTCCTGCGTACCCGTTATCACCATTACGAGATCCTGGTGGCCGCGACGACGCAGCAGACGGCCGAGGTCAACGACTGGCTGGGCGCCTATCAGCATCCGAAGGTTCAGGTGCTGCGCGCCGAGCAGCCGTTGAGCGAACCGGCGCTGATCAATGCCGCCAGCCGGCAGGCCCAGGGTGAGTACCTGGTGCTGCTCGCCGCCGACGCGGAGGTGGTCAACCCGAACTGGCTCGACTCGCTGCTCAACCACGCGCTGCGTCCGGAAGTCGGCGTGGTCGGCCCGAAACTGGTCGACCGCGACGGCAAGGTCAGCCAGGCCGGCCTGATCCTGGGCCTGAACGGCGGGGTCGGTTCGGCCTTCATCGGCGAGAAGCACGACGCTGACGGTTACCTGTACCGCCTCTCGGTGGAGCACGGCTATTCGGCGGTGTCGGGCGTCTGCCTGATGGTGCGCAAGGCGCTGTTCGATGGTCTGGACGGTCTGGACGACAGCACCTTCGCCGACGGCTTCAGCGACGTCGACCTGTGCCTGAAAGCCGGGCAGGCCGGCTACCTCACCGTATGGACGCCGTCGGTGCAGGTGCTGCATCCGGGCCAACTGCCGCAGGCGCCGCAAGCGCTTGAGGCGCTGCGGGAAAAATGGGCCGCGGCCTTCGCCGGGGATCAGGCCTACAACGCGAACCTGAGCCTGACCGGCAAAGGCTACACCCTCAACGAAAGCGCTTCGCTGGACTGGGCGCAACTGCTTGCCTAAGCCTTCGCGCAGGGGACGGGACTCAAGACATGTTCAACGGTAAATCGATCTTCATCTCCGGCGGCACCGGCTCGTTCGGCCGCCAGTTCATCCGCCGCCTGCTGGAGCAGTACCAGCCCAAGCGGGTGGTGGTGTTCTCCCGGGATGAGCTCAAACAATACGAAATGCAGCAGACGTTCAACGCGCCGTGCATGCGCTATTTCCTGGGCGACGTGCGCGACGCCGACCGCCTGCGCCAGGCCATGCGCGGCATCGACTACGTGGTGCATGCCGCGGCGCTCAAGCAGGTGCCGGCGGCGGAGTACAACCCCACCGAATGCATCCGCACCAACGTCAACGGCGCGGAGAACATCATCGCCGCGGCCATCGACAACGGCGTGAAGAAGGTGGTGGCACTGTCCACCGACAAGGCCGCCAGCCCGATCAACCTGTACGGCGCGACCAAGCTGCTGTCGGACAAACTGTTCGTCGCCGCCAACAACATCGCCGGCGAGCAGCAGACCCGTTTCGCCGTGGTGCGCTACGGCAACGTGGCCGGCTCGCGGGGCTCGGTGGTGCCGTTCTTCAGCAAACTGATCGCCGAAGGCGCCCGGGAGCTGCCGATCACCGACGAGCGCATGACCCGCTTCTGGATCACCCTCGACCACGGCGTGCAGTTCGTCCTCGACAGCTTTGCGCGGATGCACGGCGGCGAAGTGTTCGTGCCGAAGATCCCGTCGATCCGCATCGTCGACCTGGCCCTGGGCATGGCCGAGCACCTGCCGCACAAGCACGTCGGCATTCGTCCGGGGGAAAAGCTGCATGAGCTGATGGTGCCGCTGGACGATGCGCGGATGACCCTGGAGTTCGACGACCACTACACGATCCAGCCGTCGATCCGCTTCACCAGCGTCGACGTGGACTTCTCCGTGGACAAGCTCGGCGAGCGCGGCCGGCCGGTGGGCGAGGACTTCGAGTACCGCTCCGACACCAACCCGCACTTCCTGTCGGTGGGCCAGATCGCCGACCTGCACGCGAAGCTCTCGGCATGATCCCGTACGGCCGGCAGAGCCTCGACCAGGCGGACATCGATGCGGTGGTGGAGGTGCTGCGTTCGGACTGGCTGACCCAAGGGCCGACCATTGAGCGCTTCGAGCAGGCCGTGGCCGAGCGTTGCCAGGCCGATTTCGCCGTGGCGGTGAGCAACGCCACGGCGGCGCTGCACATCGCCTGCGTGGCGGCGGGGCTGGGGCCGGGCGACCGCCTGTGGACGACGCCGAACACCTTTCTGGCGTCGGCCAACTGCGGGCGCTACTGCGGCGCCGAGGTCGATTTCGTCGACATCGACCCGCTGACCTGGAACCTCGACGCCGAGGTGCTGGCCGCCAAGCTGGATGAGGCCGAAGGCAACGGCACGCTGCCCAAGGTGCTGGTGGCGGTGGCGTTCTCCGGGCAGAGCTGCGACATGCGGCGCATCGCCGGATTGGCCGAGCGCTACGGCTTCACCGTGATCGAAGACGCCTCCCACGCGGTGGGGGCGAGCTACGCCGGGCGTCCGGTCGGCTGCGGCGAGTTCGCCGCCATGACCGTGTTCAGCTTCCACCCGGTGAAGATCATCACCAGCGCCGAGGGCGGCATGGTGCTGACCAACCGTCGGGAACTGGCCGAGCGCCTGCAACGCCTGCGCAGCCATGGCATGACCCGCGACCCGCAGCAGATGACCGAACCCAGCCACGGCCCCTGGTACTACCAGCAGGTGGAGCTGGGCTTCAACTACCGCATCACCGACTTGCAGGCCGCCCTGGGGCTCTCGCAACTGGGCAAGCTGGACGCCTTCGTAGCCCGCCGCCGCGAGCTGGCGGCGCGCTACGACCGTCTGCTGGCGTACCTGCCGCTGACGTTGCCCAGCGCCCAGGCCGAGGCCGAGTCCGCCTGGCACCTGTACGTGGTGCGCCTGCAGACCGAGCGCATCGGCCGCAGCCACCGCGAGGTGTTCGAAGGCTTGCGGGCGGCCGGGATCGGCGCGAACCTGCACTACATTCCGGTGCACCTGCAGCCGTACTACCGAGAGCTCGGATTCGCCGAAGGGGATTTCCCCGAGGCCGAGCGCTATTACACCGAGGCCATCAGCCTGCCGATGTTCCCGTTGCTGACCGAAGCGCAGCAGGATCATGTGGTCGAGCAGTTGCGCCGCCTGACCGAATGAATGCCGCTGCGGCGGACGGGTATCTGAAATGCGTGATTTGAGCGAACAGGAAAAGTTCTGGCAGGGCGAGTTCGGCAACCAGTATGTCGGCCGCAACGTCGGCCAGCCGCTGGTGGCGGCCAACCTGGCGCTGTTCGCCAAGGCGCTGGCCCGCGCCGGGCGCATCGACAGCCTGGTGGAGCTGGGCACCAACGCCGGCAACAACTTGCAGGCATTGCGTCAGTTGCTGCCCGGGTGCGAGCTGTTCGGCGTCGAGATCAACGCCAGCGCCTGCGAGCAGGCGAGGGCGCTGGACATCGCGCAGATCTGGCACGGCTCGCTGTTCGACTTCCCCCGCGAGCGCAGCTACGACCTGACCCTGAGCAAGGGCGTGCTGATCCATCTGGCGCCCGAGCTGCTGGCGAATGCCTACGAACAGCTGTATCAGCTGAGCCGTCGCTACATCCTGATCGCCGAATACTACAACCCGGCGCCGGTGGAGGTGTCCTACCGCGGCAACAGCGGCAAGCTGTTCAAGCGCGACTTCGCCGGCGAAATGCTCGACCGCTACGCCGACCTGCACCTGCTGGACTACGGCTTCGCCTACCACCGCGACCCGCAGTTCCCGGTGGATGACATCACCTGGTTCCTGCTGGAAAAACGCCCTTGAGCAACGTGGCGATCATCCCGGCCCGGGGCGGCAGCAAGCGCATCCCGCGCAAGAACCTCAAGCCGTTCGACGGCGTGCCGATGATCGTCCGTTCGATCCGCACGGCGCTCGAGTCAGGGCTGTTCGACCAGGTCGTCGTCAGCACCGACGATCAGGAGATCGCCGACGTCGCACAAGCCCATGGCGCGCAGGTGCCGTTCTTGCGTCCTGCGGATCTGGCCGATGACTTCACCGGCACCGCTGCGGTGATCGAACACGCGTTGCGGCAATTGCCGGCGTTCGATTACGCCTGCTGCGTGTACGCCACCGCGCCGCTGTTGCAGGCGCGTTATCTGCGCGAAGGGTTCGACGCGCTGGAGTGCCATCCGGACAAGTCGTTCGCCTTCTCCGTGTGCGGCTTCGGCTTCCCGGTGCAGCGCGCGCTGACCCTCGACGGACAGGGCGCCCTGACGGCGTTGTACCCTGAGTTTCGCAACACCCGTTCGCAGGATCTGCCCGAGGCGTTCCAGGACGCCGGCCAGTTCTACTGGGGCCGCCGTGAGGCCTGGCTGCGCGGCGAGGCGCTGTATTCGCCGGCCAGCCTGCCGGTGATCCTGCCCAGGCACCTGGTGCAGGACATCGACACCCCGGAAGACTGGATGCGGGCCGAGTACCTCTACGCCGCGCTCAAGGCCGGCGGAGAACTGACATGAGAGTCCTGATCCGCGCCGACGCCTCGCCGACCATCGGCAGTGGCCACATCGCCCGCTGCCTGCCGCTGGCCCGGGTGCTGTGCGCCCAGGGCAGCCATGTGGCGTTCGCCTGCCGCCGGCTGCCGGGCCATCGCCTGGAGGCTTTGCAGGCCGAGGGCTTCGAGACCTTCGCGCTACCGGAGCGCTACCCCGGCGAAGACCCGCACCAGGCCATCGAATCGATGCTGCCGTGGCAGGCGGACATCGACGCGCTGGCCGCGCAGCTGGAAGGCCAGGCCGGGTTCGACTGGATCATCGCCGACCATTACGGCCTCGACCACCATTGGCAGACCGCCGCCCGCCGCTGGGCGCCCCGGATCGCAGCGGTGGACGACCTGGCGACCCGCCGCTACAGCGTCGACCTGCTGCTCAACCAGAACCTCTCCGGCCTGCACGAAGACTACCGGCCGCTGCTGCCCGCGCATTGCCGCACGCTGCTCGGCCCGCGCTACGCCATGCTGCGCCAGGAATTCAGTTGCCCGCCCATCGCCATCAAGCCTGTGGCCAAGCGTGTGCTGGTGAACTTCGGCGGCTTCGATGCGGCCCGGCAGACCCATCACGCGATGCTGGCGCTGGCGGACTTTCCCGAGCTGGAGGTGGACTTCGTCGCCGGCGCCGACAACCCGGCCTGGACGCAGATGCAGGCGTTGGCCGAGACGCGGCCGAACTGGCGCCTGCACAGTTTCGTCAGTGACTTCCACCGACGCATGACCGAAGCCGACCTGTTCATCGGCGCCGGCGGCGGCACCAGTTGGGAGCGGGCGGCCCTGGGCCTGCCGACGATCTGCATCGCGGTGTCGAACAACCAGCAGGCCAACGGCGAAGTGATGGCGGCGGCGGGTGCGCACGTGTTCATGGGCACCCGTGAGCAGGTCAGCGTCGAGCAGCTGCGCCAGGCGGTCGGCTTTGTGGTGAACAACCATTACTTGCGCCAGAGCCTGGCCGAGCGTTCGCGCACACTGGTGGACGGGCGCGGTGCCCTGCGGGTCGCGGCCGCGCTGGCCGGCGCGGTGCTTACGGTGCGGCCGGCGACGACGGACGATGCGCAACTGCTGTTTGACGGACGCAATGCCGAGCCGGTGCGGCGCTGGTCGCTGGAATCCGGCGTGATCGAATGGCCGCAGCACCTGAACTGGCTGACGGCGAGCTTGAGCAATCCCCGGCGTCTGTTGCTGATCGCCGAGGCCGACGACGGCCCGGTCGGCGTGCTGCGCTATGATTTGCGCGGTTTCGAGGCCGAAGTGTCGATCTACCTGCTGGAGGGGCGTTTCGGCCTCGGCTGGGGCCGGGCGCTGCTGGCCCGTGGCGAAGCGTTCGTCACCGCGCACTGGCCGCAGCTGACCGCCGTCACCGCGCAGGTGCTGCCGGCCAACCAAGCCTCATTGAATGTGTTTCGCGACGCCGGGTTCTCCCAGAGTGCCTGTGCGTTCACCCGTGTCCTGAAGGAATCCCGCCCATGAGCCGTTTCAAGATCGGTGACCGCCTGATCGGTGCCGACGCGCCGCCGTTCATCATTGCAGAGATGAGCGGCAACCATAACCAGTCGCTGGACGTGGCCCTGCAGATCGTCGAAGCGGCGGCCAAGGCCGGCGCCCATGCCTTGAAGCTGCAGACCTACACCGCCCAGACCATGACGCTGGACCTGGCCGAAGGCGAGTTCTTCATCAAGGATCCCGGCAGCCTGTGGGCCGGCACCTCGCTGTACGACCTGTACGAAAAGGCCCACACCCCGTGGGAATGGCACGCGCCGATCTTCGCCCGGGCCAAGGAACTGGGCATGCTCGCGTTCTCGACGCCGTTCGACGACACGGCGGTGGACTTCCTGGAAAGCCTCGATGTGCCGGCCTACAAGATCGCCAGTTTCGAGAACACCGACCTGCCGCTGATCCGCCGGGTGGCGGCCACCGGCAAGCCGCTGATCATCTCCACCGGCATGGCCAGCCTCGCCGAGCTGGACGAGACCGTGCGCGCCGCCCGCGAGGCCGGCTGCAAGGACCTGGTGCTGCTCAAGTGCACCAGCACCTACCCGGCGACGCCGCTCAACAGCAACGTGCGCACGATTCCCCATCTGCGCGAACTGTTCGGCTGCGAGGTGGGGCTGTCCGACCATTCCATGGGCGTCGGCGTGTCCGTCGCCGCCGTGGCGCTGGGGGCGACGGTGGTGGAGAAGCACTTCACCCTCGACCGCTCGGCCGGCGGGGTGGACGCCAGCTTCTCGCTGGAGCCGGCCGAACTGGCCAGCCTGGTGGTGGAGACCGAGCGCGCCTGGCAGGCCCTGGGCCAGGTGCATTACGGCGTCACCGAGGCCGAGCGCAAGTCGCTGGTCTATCGCCGCTCGCTGTACGTCACCGCCGACATGGCGGCCGGCGAACCCTTCACGGCGGCCAACCTGCGCGCCATCCGTCCCGGCCTGGGCCTGGCGCCCAAGCACGCCGAAAACGTCCTCGGGCGCCGTGCGCGCCAGCCGATCAAACGCGGCACGCCGCTGGACTGGTCCTTGGTCGAATGACCTGATCCGCACCGATTCGGCAAAATAGCGTGACCTGCGAGTCATAACGCGCATCTTCACTGTATTGTATTGACCGGGGAGATGGCGCCTGGCCCGTGATTCGGTTCCAGTGATAGCCCTTTGCGCTCCCCGTGGCTGCCCTTTGCGGCGGCCGTTTTCTGTTTGTCGGCGCCCCTCGAAATCCTTGCGAGCGGTGGTATTGGGCTGTTTATTATTGGGAAGCCGTAATGATTGGCATAAAAAGCATTGCGAGCTACGTTCCTGTAGCCGGCGTGGACAATTACGCACAAGGTGCAAAATTCGAGAAGGATGAAGAGTTCATCCTCGGCAAGATCGGTTCGGCCTTCCTGCCGCGCAAGGACGCAGAACAGGAAACCTCCGACCTGTGCGTCGAAGCGGCCAATGCGCTGTTTGCCAGCAACCCTGACCTGAAACGCGAATCCATCGACGCCCTGATCGTCGTCACCCAGAACGGCGACGAAGAAGGCCTGCCGCACACCGCGGCCATCGTCCAGGACAAACTGGGCCTGCCGACCCACGTCGCGGCGTTCGACATTTCCCTGGGCTGCTCGGGCTACGTCTACGGCATCTATGCGATCAAGGGCTTCATGGAAGCCGCCGGCCTGAAGAACGGCCTGCTGATCACCGCCGACCCGTACTCCAAGATCGTCGACCCGGAAGACCGCAACACCACCATGCTGTTCGGCGACGCCGCCACCGCCACCTGGATGGGCGAAGACCCGACCTGGGCGCTGGGCAAGGCCAAGTTCGGCACCGACGGTTCCGGCGCGCCGCACCTGAAGGTCACCGACGGCGTGTTCTTCATGAACGGCCGCCAGGTGTTCAACTTCGCGCTGCTCAAGGTGCCGGCGCACCTGCATGAGCTGCTCGACGATTCGGGCCTCAAGGCCGACGACATCGATGCGTTCTGCATCCACCAGGGCAGCGCGGCCATCGTCGATGCCGTGGCGCGGCGCTTCGAGGGCGACCCGGAGAAGTTCGTCAAGGACATGGTCGAGACCGGCAACACCGTGTCGTCGAGCATTCCGCTGCTGCTGGAGAAGCATGCGCTGGACTCGTCGTGGCAGCGTGTGGCGCTCAGCGGTTTCGGCGTCGGGCTGTCGTGGGGTTCGGCGATCATCTACCGTCCCTGAGCCCGGCCGGAAACAACGGATACAAAAATGGCGTTCAAGGGTTAACCTTGAACGCCATTTTTTTGCCTGAACGAAATGCGAGGTGCCAGTGAGCGAGTTTTTCCGGGATAACGCCGAGGTCATCGAACGCCGTTGGCCGGCGCTGTCCGCGCGGTTGATGGCCGAGGACAGTTCGGCGGTCCAGGCAGAGTTGACGCAGGGGCTGGGGGCGACACTGAGCGTGGCCGGCATCCAGCTCACCAGCCGCCACGACCGTGTGCACGAGGCCCGGATCCAGGCGGCGAGCCTGCCGGCCGACAAGGCGCAACTGCATGTCTACGGCACGGGCCTGGGGGACTTGCCGGCGGTGCTGCTGGAGCGCCCGGGACTTGAGCGGCTGTACGTGCACATCCTCAACGGCGCGCTGTTCTCGCTGGTGCTGCAACTGCTCGATCAGCGCCACTGGCTGGACGATGCCCGGGTGGAGCTGTTGTACGCCGGGGATCTCTGCGACATCTGCACGCCGTTCTTTGCCCTGCCGGCGGAGATGCTGCTGGCCGACGACTACAACGCGAAGATCCGCGATCGGCTGGTCAGCGAAGTGCACCTGAGCTTCAACAACCGCGAGTTCGACCCGCAGTCGCCGTTCATTGTCCAGCGCTTGCAGGATTGTCTGCCGGTGCTGCTGGCGGACGACGACGTGGCGCAACTGTTCGGCACCTGCGCCGGCCGTGAGGTCTATGTGATCGCCACCGGGCCGACCCTGGAGGGACACCTTGAGCAGTTGGCGCAGATTCGCGCTCAGGCCGAGCGCCCGCTGTTCATTTGCGTCGACACCGCTTACCGGCCGCTGCGCGAGCACGGGATCGTGCCGGATCTTGTGGTGAGCATCGATCAGCGCATCAGCTTCCGGCATTTGCCGTTCGAAGGCTCCGACGGCATTGCGCTGGTGTACCTGCCGATGAGCGATCCGCAGGTGCTGAAGGCCTGGAAGGGCAAGCGCTACGGCGGCTACTCGCTCAGCCCGGTCTATGCCGAGCTGCGCGAGCGGCACCCGCGGGCCTTGCTGCATGTGGGCGGCAGCGTGATTCATCCCGCCGTGGACCTGGCGGTGAAGATGGGCGCGGCGAGCATCACGCTGTTCGGCGCCGACTTCGCCTTTCCGATGAACAAGACCCACGCCGGTTGGGGCGACGGCGACCTGGGGCCGTCGGTCAACCAGGCGCGGCACTGGGTGCATGACGGCAACGGCGAGCGGGTCAAGACCCAGCTCAACTTCCGCGGCTACCTCTGCGTGCTGGAGCGCTACATCGCCCGACACCCGCAGGTGGAGTTCCTCAACAGCAGCCGGGCGGGTGCGAGGATCGCCGGGACGGGGTTCAACCAGGAGTTCGTGCAATGAGTGCGTTGCAGCAGTGCGTCGACGAGTGTCGACAATGTGCCGGGCTGTTCCGGTTGGGGCGGGATGTCGAAGCGGCGCTGGAGATGGTCGATGTGTTCGAGAAAGCGCAGCGGCTGATGGTCGGCGCAACGGCAGAAAACCAGCAGGGGTGGATGCAGGTGCTGACGCGCATCCTGGCGTGCCAGGAGCGCCAGGATTGGCTGGGACTGGCCGATTACATGGAATGTGAACTGGTC
Source organism: Pseudomonas sp. NPDC089534 (assembly GCF_044749305.1). Taxonomy (NCBI): domain Bacteria; kingdom Pseudomonadati; phylum Pseudomonadota; class Gammaproteobacteria; order Pseudomonadales; family Pseudomonadaceae; genus Pseudomonas; species Pseudomonas sp. NPDC089534. Next base: position 22,075 of record NZ_JBIVHR010000053.1, read on the forward strand.
GACCTTCTGCAAAACCTGCCGGGCTGAACGGCAGCGGAGGCGCTAGCCCGCAGGTTTGCGCCGCGGACGGTTTTATGACGTCATTTTTTCGTGGGTAAAGGGCGGCTAAGTCCTTGTTTTCTGAGGGGTGGCAGGTTGATGGCAAATTTTTTGAAAAAAGCCCTCAAGCAACCTGCGATCCCGACGATAACTATTACGAAGGTTCTCTAGGCCATACCCGGCGGTTGCCAGGGCCGGAAGCCGCAGTACCCAACCAACGAGGAATTCGTCATGGCTTTAACTGTAAACACCAACACCACGTCGCTGAACGTTCAGAAAAACCTGAACCGTGCTTCCGACGCTCTGTCGACTTCGATGCAGCGCCTGTCTTCCGGCCTGAAAATCAACAGCGCCAAAGACGACGCCGCTGGCCTGCAAATCTCCAACCGCATGTCTTCGCAGATCCGCGGTAACACCCAGGCCATCCAGAACGCCAACGACGGTATCTCCGTTGCCCAGACCGCTGAAGGCGCTCTGCAAGCTTCGACCGACATCCTGCAGCGTATGCGTGAACTGGCTGTTAAAGCCCGTAACGGAACCAACGGCACCGCTGACCAGACCGCGACCAACGCCGAATTCGCTCAGATGTCTGACGAACTGACCCGTATCGCTCAGTCCACCAACCTGAACGGCAAGTTCCTGCTGGACGGTTCGGCTGGTACTGTGACCCTGCAAGTGGGCGCGAACACTGGCTCCGCCAACCACATCGACCTGGTGCTGAGCGCCAAGTTCGACGCCGCCAGCCTGTCCGTAGGCAGCGGTACTGTGGTTCTGACCGGTGCTACCGTAACTGGCGCTGCACAGAACATCGACAACGCGATCACCGCTATCGACGCCGCTATCGCCACCATCGGTGCAACCCGTGCAAACCTGGGTGCTTCGCAGAACCGTCTGACCAGCACCATCCAGAACCTGCAGAACATCAACGAAAACACCACCGCTGCACAAGGTCGCGTACAAGACACCGACTTCGCCGCGGAAACTGCTAACCTGACCAAGCAGCAGACTCTGCAGCAGGCTTCGACCTCCGTTCTGGCTCAAGCCAACCAACTGCCTTCCGCCGTACTGAAGCTGCTTCAGTAATTTCGGAATGAGTTTAGGCGGGGGAGTGCGCTGGTCGTGCTCTCTCGCTTTTTCACGTTAGGAGGTGATGGACATGGACATGAGCGTCAAGCTTAACGTGTCTTATCCGGCTCCCAAGCCAGCGAATACCGTTGCTGAAAAACCGTCCGAGCCTGCCAAGGCGGCTGAAGTCACCCCCGTCGCGGACAAGAAGACCCGTGAAACCGAGGAGACCAAGTTGAAGCTGGCCGTGCAGGAGATCGAGAAGTTCGTGCAGTCGATCAAGCGCAACCTCGAGTTTTCGATCGACGAGAACTCCGGGAAGGTCATCGTCAAGGTGATCGCGAGCGAGACGGGCGAGGTCGTTCGACAGATCCCCTCCGCGGAGGCGCTCAAGCTGGCAGACAGCCTGGCCAACGCGAGCCACGTGTTGTTCGACGCCAAAGTCTGACAACTGGCATGAATAGTGTTTGAAGTGTCTTAGGCGCTGGCAAAGGTCAAAAGACCGGCAGCAAACTGAAGGGAGATGCACATGGCAAGTCCAATTCTACCGGGTACCGGCCTGGGTTCCGGCCTGGACATCGGTGCGATCGTCACCGCGCTGGTCAATGCCGACAAGGCAGCGAAGCAGACGCAGCTCGATACCCAGACAAAAAACAACACCCTGAAGATTTCGGGTGTGGGCACGCTCAAGAGCGCGCTGACCACATTCCAGTCGACGCTGGCCACCCTGGGCAGCAAGACCAACCCTGCGTTCGCCGGTTACACGGCCACGTCGAGCAAGCCTGAAACGCTGACCGTCACCTCCGACAACACCGCGGTGTCCGGCTCCTACAGCGTCGTCGTGAACAATCTGGCCACAGGTTCGAAAGTCGCCAGCGCGGCCTTCGCCGGCGGTGCGTCCAGTGCCATTCCGAGTGGTACCCTGAAAATCAGTCAGAATGGCACTGATTACAATGTCACCATTCCGGCCAACGCCACCTTGCAGAGCACCCGCGACGCCATCAACACGGCCCAGGGCAGCAATGGCATTTCCGCCAACATCGTGACCGACGCCAGCGGCGCCTCGCGTCTGGTGATCAGCTCGAACAAGACCGGTGCGGGCTCCGACATGAGTGTCAGCGGCATCGCCGGCCTGGAAATCGACGGCACCAAGGTCATGTCGGCCACTCCGGCGGCCGGTGACTCGGGCTCTGTCGGCGGTCTCGCCAAGGATGCGTCGCTGACCATCGACGGTCTGCCGGTGACCAGCAAGAGCAACACGGTTTCCGGTGCGATCAGCGGCATGACCCTGAACCTGGTGGCCGCCAACGCGACGCCGACCACGATCACCGTCGACAACAACACCAAGGGCCTGCAGACGTCGCTCCAGACCTTCATCGACGCCTACAACACGCTCAAGAGCACTGTCGACAGCCTGTCCAAGGCGACGCCGGACGAAGACGGCAAGCTGACCGTGCAGGCCGCCTTCACGGGCGATGCCTTGCCGCGCTCGCTGATCGCCGGCATCCGTGCCGAGTTCACCAACACGAAGACCAGCGGCAAGATTTCGTTCCTGTCGGAAATCGGCGTGAACACCGATCCCCTCACCGGTAACCTGAAGCTCGACACCACGGCCTTCAACAAGGCGATGGCGGTTCCGGGGGCGTCCGGCCAGGTGCAGCAACTGTTCACCGGCACCGACGACACCAACGGTCTGCTGGCGCGCGTGAGCAAGTCCGTGGATCCGTACCTCAAGGCTTCGGCCGACGGCAAGACCAAGGGCTTGCTGGATCAGCGGCTCGCGATCCTGAACAACAATACCCGGGACATCTCCGACCAGCAGAAAGCGTTGGATATCCGGGTGGCCAGTCTGACCAAGACGCTGACCGCCAAATACAACGCCATGGACTTGCTCGTAGGGCAAATGAAGGCCACGGCGAGCAACATCACGTCGTTCTTCACGTCGCTGACCGCTCAGCAATCTGCGAAGTAACACGCAAGAATGACAAAAACCCGGCTACGCACTTGAGCGTGCGCCGGGTTTTTGTCTTATGGTCTAAAGTTTCCCGACTCGCTGGCGATATATTGGCTATACGAGTCATTGTGGCAAATGAGGTAGAACATGAATCCGATGTTAGCCCTTCGGCAGTACCAGAAGGTCGGCTCCCACGCCCAGACTTCCGAAGCCAGCCCGCACCGTCTGGTGCAGATGCTGATGGAAGGTGGCCTGTCGCGCATCGCCCAGGCCAAGGGCGCCATCGAGCGCAAGGACATCCCGGCCAAGTGCACGGCGATCAGCAAGGCGATCGGCATCGTCAGCGGCCTGCGCGAAGGCCTGGACCTTGAGAACAGCGCCGAGGCGCTGGCCGACCTGGACGGTCTTTACATCTACATGATGAAGCGTCTCGCCGAGGCGAACATCAGCAGCGATCCGCGCATCCTGGATGAGGTGTCAGGCCTGCTGACCACCGTCAAGGAAGGCTGGGACGCCATTGCGCCTGCGCCCGGTGCGCAGCCCTGAGGAGGCCATCATGAGCCCTGTGTTGCAGCGAATCGAAGATACCCGCATGGCGCTCGTCAGTGCGCTGGCCGAGCGCAATTGGGAGGCCATCGGGCAACTGGATCTCGATTGCCGTTCCTGCATGGAAGATGTCTTGAGCGAAGCGTCGCTGGACGAGGAAGAGTTGCGCAGCAACCTTGAGCAATTGCTGCACGTGTACAAGGATCTGCTGGAGGTGGCGATGGGGGAGCGTCAGGCTATAGTCGACGAGATGACGCAGATCAACCAAGCCAAGAACGCGGCAAAGGTTTACCATCTGTTTGGTTAATTAACCCTCAGTTAATCCAGATGTGTGCGCCATAAATTTGACTGTGCACGGTTTTTTGACTTAACTAGTGGCTGTTTTCAGATTTCGGACGTCTACGGGCACACGGTGTCCTGCAAGCGTCGCGCTTGCCCACTCATTTCGGGCATTGAGTTGACTAGGGAAGTTGCTATTGCATGTGGCGTGAAACCAAAATTCTGCTGATCGATGACGATAGCGTCCGCCGCCGCGACCTGGCGGTGATCTTGAATTTTCTCGGCGAAGAAAATTTACCCTGCGGCAGCCATGACTGGCAGCAGGCTGTCGGCTCTTTGTCATCCAGTCGTGAAGTCATTTGCGTGCTGATCGGGACGGTCAATGCTCCGGGTGCGCTGATGGGCTTGTTAAAGACACTCTCGACCTGGGATGAGTTCCTTCCGGTGTTGCTGATGGGTGAAAATTCTTCCGTCGACCTGCCGGAAGACCAGCGCCGCCGGGTGCTGTCGACCCTTGAGATGCCGCCCAGCTACAGCAAGCTGCTCGATTCCCTGCACCGTGCCCAGGTCTACCGCGAGATGTACGACCAGGCCCGCGAACGCGGCCGTCACCGCGAGCCCAACCTGTTCCGCAGCCTCGTCGGCACCAGCCGGGCGATCCAGCATGTGCGCCAGATGATGCAGCAGGTGGCCGACACCGACGCCAGCGTGCTGATCCTCGGCGAGTCCGGCACCGGCAAGGAAGTGGTCGCGCGCAACCTGCATTACCATTCCAAGCGCCGCGATGCGCCGTTCGTGCCGGTCAACTGCGGGGCGATTCCGGCCGAGCTGCTGGAAAGCGAACTGTTCGGCCACGAGAAGGGCGCCTTCACCGGTGCGATCACCAGTCGTGCCGGCCGCTTCGAGCTGGCCAACGGCGGTACGCTGTTCCTCGACGAGATCGGCGACATGCCGTTGCCGATGCAGGTCAAGCTGCTGCGCGTATTGCAGGAGCGCACCTTCGAGCGGGTGGGCAGCAACAAGACCCAGAGCATCGACGTGCGCATCATCGCCGCGACCCACAAGAACCTCGAGAGCATGATCGAGATCGGCACCTTCCGCGAAGACCTCTACTATCGCCTGAACGTGTTCCCGATCGAGATGGCGCCGCTGCGCGAGCGCGTCGAAGACATCCCGTTGCTGATGAACGAGCTGATCTCGCGCATGGAGCACGAAAAGCGCGGTTCGATCCGTTTCAACTCGGCGGCGATCATGTCGCTGTGCCGTCACGGCTGGCCGGGCAACGTCCGCGAACTGGCCAACCTGGTGGAGCGCATGGCGATCATGCATCCGTACGGGGTGATCGGTGTGGCCGAGCTGCCGAAGAAATTCCGCTACGTCGATGACGAAGACGAGCAGATGGTCGACAGCCTGCGCAGCGACCTGGAAGAGCGCGTCGCGATCAACGGCCACACGCCGGACTTCACCGCCAACGCCATGTTGCCGCCGGAAGGCCTGGACCTGAAGGACTACCTCGGTAGCCTGGAGCAGGGCCTGATCCAGCAGGCGCTGGACGACGCCAACGGCATCGTGGCCCGTGCCGCCGAGCGCCTGCGCATCCGTCGCACGACGCTGGTGGAGAAGATGCGCAAGTACGGCATGAGCCGGCGTGACGGTGACGAACAGGCGGATGATTGACGCCTGTTTTCCAAGTGCTTCATTCATAAGCTGTTTTTTTTAGGCACGGGTATTGCTACATCCCTCGCAACGTTCCGTTTAACTGACGGTCAGCCATGCGAGAGAGCACGATGCCCCAAGCCGCCCAGATGTCTTCTGTCCCCGACGCTCCGGGGCAACCGTCGTCCGTAGAGCAGGCGAGCCGGCAGGGGCTTGAGCAGGCGTTCGCGCTGTTCAATCAGATGTCGAGCCAGCTGACCGATTCCTACAGCATGCTGGAGGCGCGGGTCACCGAGCTCAAGGGCGAGCTGGCGGTGGTCAGCGCCCAGCGCATGCAGGAGCTGGCGGAAAAGGAACGCCTGGCCAACCGCCTGCAGAACCTCCTCGACCTGTTGCCCGGCGGCGTGATCGTCATCGATGGCCACGGCATCGTACGTGAAGCCAACCCGGCGGCCACCGAACTGCTCGGGCTGCCGCTGGAGGGCGAGCTGTGGCGTCATGTCATTGCCCGCTGCTTTGCGCCGCGTGAAGACGATGGCCACGAAGTGTCCCTGAAGAACGGTCGGCGCGTGTCGATCGCCACCCGGTCGCTGGATGCCGAGCCGGGGCAGTTGGTGCTGCTCAACGACCTGACCGAAACCCGTCACCTGCAGGATCAGCTGGCGCGCCACGAGCGGTTGTCCTCGCTGGGGCGCATGGTGGCGTCGCTGGCCCATCAGATCCGCACGCCGTTGTCCGCCGCCTTGCTCTACGCCAGCCATCTGGCCGAGCAGGAATTGCCGGTCGCCACCCAGCAGCGATTTGCCGGGCGTCTGAAGGAGCGTTTGCATGAGCTGGAGCATCAGGTGCGCGACATGCTGGTGTTCGCCCGCGGCGAGCTGCCGCTGACCGATCGCGTCACGCCCAGTGCACTGATGCAGTCGTTGCAGGCGGCGGCGCTGACCCATGTGCAGGATCTGCCGATTCGCTGGCAGTGCGACAGTCATGCCGGCGAGTTGCTGTGCAACCGCGACACCCTGGTCGGCGCCATCCTCAATCTGATCGAAAACGCCATTCAGGCCAGCGGCGGCGATGTGCGCCTGAAAGTGCACTGCTACACCCGCGACAACACCTTGCGCCTGTGCGTCAGCGACAGCGGCAGCGGCATTGAGCCGACGGTGCTGGCACGGTTGGGCGAGCCGTTCTTCACCACCAAGGTCACCGGCACCGGTCTGGGGCTGACAGTGGTCAAGGCGGTTGCCCGTGCGCATCAGGGAGAATTGCGGCTGCGTTCGCGCATCGGGCGCGGCACGTGTGCGCAGGTGATCCTGCCGTTGTTTTCCGCAGGACAGGGAGCTGAGTGAAGGACATGGGCATCAAGGTTTTGCTGGTCGAGGATGACCGTTCGTTGCGCGAAGCGCTGGCCGACACATTGCTGCTCGCCGGGCATGACCACCATGCGGTGGGCTCGGCCGAAGAGGCGTTGAAGGCCGTCGAGCGGGAATCGTTCAGCCTGGTGGTCAGCGACGTCAACATGCCGGGCATGGACGGCCATCAGTTGCTGAGTCTGTTGCGTGCCCGTCAGCCGCAACTGCCGGTGCTGCTGATGACGGCGCACGGCGCGGTCGAGCGTGCCGTGGATGCGATGCGCCAGGGCGCGGCGGATTACCTGGTCAAGCCTTTCGAGCCCGCCGCTTTGCTGGCGCTGGTGGCGCGGCATGCCCTGGGTGCGCTGGAGGCTTCGGAGGGCGAGGGGCCGGTGGCGGTCGAGCCGGCCAGCGCGCAGTTGCTGGAGCTGGCGGCGCGGGTCGCGCGCAGCGACTCCACGGTATTGATTTCCGGTGAGTCCGGCACCGGCAAGGAAGTGCTGGCGCGTTACATTCACCAGCAGTCGCACCGCGCCCGCCAACCGTTCATTGCGATCAACTGCGCGGCCATTCCCGACAACATGCTGGAAGCCACGCTGTTCGGCCACGAGAAGGGGTCGTTCACCGGCGCCATCGCGGCACAGGCCGGCAAGTTCGAGCAGGCCGACGGCGGCACCATCCTCCTCGACGAGATTTCCGAGATGCCGCTGGGCCTGCAGGCCAAGCTGCTGCGGGTGCTGCAGGAGCGGGAAGTGGAGCGGGTCGGGGCGCGCAAGCCGATCAGCCTCGATATCCGCGTGGTGGCGACCACCAACCGCGATCTGGCGGGGGAAGTGGCGGCGGGGCGTTTCCGTGAGGATCTCTATTACCGCCTGTCGGTGTTCCCGTTGGCGTGGCGTCCGCTTCGCGAGCGCACCGCCGATATCCTGCCGCTGGCCGAGCGTCTTCTGGCCAAGCACGTCAATAAAATGAAACACGCCATGGCGAAGCTTTCGGCTGAGGCGAGGGCGTGCCTGGTCGGTTATCCGTGGCCGGGCAATGTGCGCGAGCTGGACAACGCGATCCAGCGTGCGCTGATTCTGCAGCAGGGCGGCCTGATCCAGCCCCAGGATTTCTGCCTGGCCGGGCCTGTGACGTTCGCTGCGCCGCCGGCGGTCGCGGTGGCGGCGCCGGTCGTGCGTGAGGTCGAGATCGAGGCGGATTCGGCCGGCGCCCTGGGGGACGACCTGCGCCGCCACGAGTTCCAGATGATCATCGACACCCTGCGCGCCGAACGCGGCCGACGCAAGGAGGCGGCTGAAAAGCTGGGCATCAGTCCCCGTACCCTGCGCTACAAGCTGGCGCAGATGCGCGATGCGGGCATGGATGTCGAAAGGTACCTGTTCGCCACGTGAGCGGTCGCGCAAACGTTTGAAGGAAGGTTTTCTGAAGAGGGTGCCCGTGAGCTGGCACCCTTGTTGCTAATACCTGTGTACCCGCCGAGTGAGCGTCAAAAAATTGCGGGCCGCCCAAGAGAGTAGACCATGAGCCAAGGTATTGAATTTAATCGGTTGATGCTGGATATGCGCGCCATGCAGATGGACGCCATGTCTGCGCCGAAATCGACTGCCGCCGTCCCTGAAATGGCGGGCAGCAGCTTTTCCGACATGCTCGGTCAGGCCATCAATAAAGTGAGCGACACCCAGCAGGCCTCGACCCAGCTGGCCAATGCGTTCGAGATCGGCAAGAGCGGCGTCGACCTGACGGACGTGATGATTGCCTCGCAGAAAGCCAGCGTGTCGTTCCAGGCTCTGACCCAGGTGCGCAACAAGCTGGTTCAGGCCTATCAAGACATCATGCAGATGCCGGTTTAAGGACGAGATTGAGTCATGGCAGAAGCAGTCGCCGATAACGTTCCGGCCAAGGCCACCCCGATAGACGGCAAACCGCCGCTGTTCGGCCTGTCCTTCCTGGAAAACCTCTCCCAGATGACCATGCTGCGTCAGGTCGGCCTGCTGGTCGGCCTGGCCGCGAGCGTGGCGATCGGCTTTGCCGTGGTGCTGTGGTCGCAGCAGCCGGACTACCGGCCGCTGTACGGCAGCCTCGCCGGCATGGACGCCAAGCAGGTCATGGACACCCTGGCCTCCGCCGACATTCCCTACACCGTCGAACCGAACTCCGGCGCCTTGCTGGTCAAGGCCGATGACCTGTCCCGTGCGCGGCTCAAGCTCGCGGCCGCTGGTGTCACTCCCAGCGACGGCAACATCGGCTTCGAGATCCTCGACAAGGAGCAGGGCCTGGGCACCAGCCAGTTCATGGAGGCGACCCGTTACCGTCGCGGCCTGGAAGGCGAACTGGCGCGCACCATCTCCAGCCTGAACAACGTCAAGGGCGCACGTGTTCACCTGGCGATCCCGAAAAGCTCCGTGTTCGTGCGCGACGACCGCAAGCCGAGCGCCTCGGTGCTGGTCGAGCTGTACTCCGGCCGCTCGCTGGAGCCTGGCCAGGTGGTGGCCATCGTCAATCTGGTGGCGACCTCCGTTCCCGAGCTGAGCAAGTCGCAGATCACCGTCGTCGACCAGAAGGGCAACCTGCTGTCGGACCAGGCGGAAAATTCCGAAATGACCATGGCCGGCAAGCAGTTCGACTACAGCCGTCGCATGGAAAGCATGCTCACCCAGCGGGTGCACAACATCCTGCAGCCGGTGCTGGGCAACGACCGCTACAAGGCCGAGGTGTCGGCCGACATCGATTTCAGCGCCGTCGAGTCCACCGCCGAGCAGTTCAACCCGGATCAGCCGGCGCTGCGCAGCGAGCAGTCGGTCAACGAACAGCGCACCGCCAGCAACGGCCCGCAAGGCGTGCCGGGTGCCCTGAGCAACCAGCCGCCGTCGCCGGCGTCGGCGCCGCAGACCACCGGTGGCGCCCAAGCGGCCGCCGGCATGGTGCAGCCGGGCCAGCCATTGGTTGACGCCAACGGCCAGCAGATCATGGATCCGGCCACCGGCCAGCCGATGCTCGCGCCGTACCCGGCGGACAAGCGTCAGCAATCTACCAAGAACTTCGAGCTCGACCGTTCCATCAGCCACACCAAGCAGCAGCAGGGCCGCCTGAACCGTCTGTCGGTGTCGGTGGTGGTGGACGATCAGGTCAAGGTCAACCCGGCCAACGGCGAAACCACCCGTGCGCCGTGGAGCGCCGACGAATTGGCGCGCTTCACCCGCCTGGTGCAGGACGCCGTCGGCTTCGACGCCAGCCGCGGCGACAGCGTCAGCGTGATCAACATGCCGTTCTCCGCCGAGCGCGGCGAAGTGATCGCCGACATTCCGTTCTACTCGCAGCCGTGGTTCTGGGACATCGTCAAGCAAGTGCTGGGCGTGCTGTTCATCCTGGTGCTGGTGTTCGGTGTGCTGCGTCCGGTGCTCAACAACATCACCGGCGGCGGCAAGAGCAAAGAGCTGGCGGCGCTGGGCGACGTGGAGCTGGGCGGCATGGGCGGTCTGGACGGCGAACTGGCCAACGACCGCGTGAGCCTCGGCGGTCCGCAGAGCATCCTGCTGCCGAGCCCGAGCGAAGGCTATGACGCACAGTTGAACGCAATCAAGAGTCTGGTGGCAGAAGACCCGGGCCGTGTGGCCCAGGTCGTGAAAGAGTGGATTAACGCAGATGAGTGATAACCGAGCCGCCGTCGCCAAACTGTCCCGGGTCGATAAAGCCGCGATCCTGCTGCTGTCCCTCGGGTCGACCGATGCTGCACAAGTGCTGCGCCACATGGGCCCCAAAGAGGTCCAGCGGGTGGGTGTGGCCATGGCCCAGATGGGCAACGTCCACCGCGAGCAGGTCGAGCAGGTGATGAGCGAGTTCGTCGACATCGTCGGCGACCAGACCAGCCTGGGCGTCGGCTCCGACGACTACGTGCGCAAGATGCTCACCCAGGCGCTGGGCGAGGACAAGGCCAACGGCCTGATCGACCGCATCCTGCTGGGCGGCAACACCAGCGGCCTGGACAGCCTGAAGTGGATGGAACCGCGCGCCGTCGCCGACGTGATCCGCTACGAGCACCCGCAGATCCAGGCGATCGTGGTGGCGTACCTCGATCCGGATCAGGCCGGTGAAGTGCTGGGCAACTTCGATCACAAGGTGCGCCTGGACATCATCCTGCGCGTCTCGTCGCTGAACACCGTGCAGCCGGCGGCGCTGAAGGAACTGAACCAGATCCTGGAGAAGCAGTTCTCCGGCAACTCCAACGCTTCGCGCACCACCTTGGGCGGCATCAAGCGCGCGGCGGACATCATGAACTTCCTCGACAGCTCGATCGAAGGTCAACTCATGGATTCGATCCGCGAGGTCGACGATGACCTGTCCACGCAGATCGAAGACCTCATGTTCGTGTTCAACAACCTGGCCGACGTCGACGACCGCGGCATCCAGGCGCTGCTGCGCGAAGTGTCTTCCGACGTGCTGGTGCTGGCCCTCAAGGGCTCGGACGAAAGCGTCAAGGAAAAGATCTTCAAGAACATGTCCAAGCGTGCCGCCGAACTGCTGCGCGACGACCTCGAGGCCAAGGGCCCGGTGCGCGTCAGCGACGTGGAGACCGCGCAGAAGGAAATCCTCACCATCGCCCGCCGCATGGCCGAAGCCGGAGAGATCGTGCTCGGCGGCAAGGGCGGCGAGGAAATGATCTAAGCCCATGGACAAGCATGACGACGACGTGACGGATCTGATCCGCGCCCGGGATGTCCGCGGTTTCGATACCTGGGCGCTGCCCAGCTTCGATCCGCCGCCGCCGGAACCGGAGCCTGAGCCGGAGCCCGAACCGCCGGAAATCGAGGAAGTGCCGCTGGAGGAAGTCCAGCCGCTGACCCTGGAAGAACTCGAAAGCATCCGCCAGGAGGCTTACAACGAGGGCTTCGCCATCGGCGAGAAGGAAGGCTTCCACAGCACGACCCTCAAGGTGCGTCAGGAGGCCGAGGTGGTGCTGGCGGCGAAGGTCGCGAACCTCGAGCAACTGATGGGTCACCTGTTCGAGCCGATCGCCGAGCAGGACACCCAGATCGAAAGGTCCCTGGTCGACCTCGTGCGGCACATCGCCAAACAGGTGATTCAGCGCGAGCTGGCCATCGACTCGACGCAGATCGAGCATGTCATGCGCGACGCCCTCAAGCTGCTGCCGTTGGGCGTCGGCAATGTGCGGCTGTACGTCAATCCGCAGGACTTCGCCCAGGTCAAGGCCCTGCGCGAGCGCCACGAGGAAACCTGGCGCATCGTCGAGGACGAGGCCCTGCTGCCGGGCGGCTGCCGGGTCGAGACCGATCACAGCCGCATCGACGCGAGCATCGAGACCCGCATCGCCCAGGTCATGGACAAGCTGTTCGACCAACTGCACGAGCAGGCCCTGCACCCGGCCGCGCCGGATCTGAGCCTGGATCTGCCGGAGGCCGCAAAACCGGCGCCTGCCGTCGACGGGTCGCCTGCGGACGCTCCCGATGCGCCTTGAACGCACCAGTTTCGCCAAGCGCCTGAGCACCTACGCCGAGGCCACCGAGCTCGCCGGTGCGCCGATCCTCGAAGGCCGCCTGCTGCGCATGGTCGGCCTCACCCTCGAAGCCGAGGGGCTGCGGGCCGCCATGGGTACCCGCTGCATGGTGATCAACGACGACACCTACCATCCGTCCCAGGTCGAAGCCGAAGTCATGGGCTTTTCCGGCGGCAAGGTCTTTCTGATGCCGGTCGGCAGCGTGGCCGGCATTGCCCCGGGCGCCCGCGTGGTGCCGCTGGCCGATACCGGCCGTCTGCCGATGGGCATGAGCATGCTCGGCCGGGTGCTGGACGGCGCCGGCCGTGCGCTGGACGGCAAGGGCGGCATGAAGGCCGAAGACTGGGTGCCGATGGACGGCCCGACGATCAACCCGCTCAACCGCGATCCGATCAGCGTGCCGCTGGACGTGGGCATCCGCTGCATCAACGGGATGCTGACGGTGGGCCGCGGCCAGCGCCTCGGCCTGTTCGCCGGCACCGGCGTCGGTAAGTCGGTGCTGCTGGGCATGATGACCCGCTTCACCGAGGCGGACATCATCGTCGTCGGCCTGATCGGCGAGCGGGGCCGCGAGGTGAAGGAGTTCATCGAGCATATCCTCGGCGAAGAAGGCCTCAAGCGTTCCGTGGTGGTGGCTTCGCCGGCGGACGATGCGCCGCTGATGCGCATGCGCGCCGCCATGTATTGCACGCGCATCGCCGAGTATTTCCGCGACAAGGGCAAGAACGTCCTGCTGCTGATGGACTCGCTGACCCGTTTCGCCCAGGCCCAGCGGGAAATCGCCCTGGCCATCGGCGAGCCGCCGGCGACCAAGGGTTATCCGCCGTCGGTGTTCGCCAAGCTGCCGAAACTGGTGGAGCGCGCCGGCAACGCGGAGAAGGGCGGCGGTTCGATCACGGCCTTCTACACCGTGCTGTCCGAGGGCGACGATCAGCAGGATCCGATCGCCGACTCGGCGCGGGGCGTGCTGGACGGGCATATCGTGCTGTCCCGGCGCCTGGCCGAGGAGGGCCATTACCCGGCCATCGACATCGAAGCCTCGATCAGCCGGGTGATGCCGGCGGTGGTCTCGCCGGAGCACATGAGCCGTGCGCAGTACTTCAAGCAGTTGTGGTCGCGCTATCAGCAGAGCCGCGACCTGATCAGCGTCGGCGCCTACGTGGCCGGCGGTGACCGCGAGACCGACCTGGCGATTTCGCTGCAGCCGCAAATGGTCAGGTACCTGCGCCAGGGCCTGAACGACAGCATCAGCCTGGGCGAAAGCGAAGCCTACCTCGAAACCCTGTTCGCTCCGGCGGCCGGCGGGTAACCGGTCATGGCCCTGAGTCGAGCCGCGCGCCTGGCGCCGGTGGTGGACATGGCCGAGAAGGCCGAGAAGACCGCCGTGCAGCGTCTGGGCTACTTTCAGGGGCAGGTCAAGGTCGCCGAAAGCAAGCTCGCCGACCTTCAGGCGTTTCGCCTGGACTATTCCGAGCAGTGGATCGTCAGGGGCAGCACCGGCGTGACCGGGCAGTGGCTGCTGGGCTTTCAGGGCTTTCTGGCCCAGCTCGACACGGCGGTCGACCAGCAGCGCCAAAGCCTGAACTGGCACCAGAACAACCTGAACAAGGCCCGCGAAACCTGGCAAGAGGCGTTCGCACGGGTCGAGGGCCTGCGCAAACTTGTACAGCGCTACCGCGACGAAGCGCAGCGGGCCGAAGACAAGCGCGAGCAGAAGCTGCTGGACGAACTGTCCCAGCGTTTGCCGAGGCACGAGGCCTACTGACGGGGCGATCGCTGACAGCGGCCGGCGGCATCATGCCTTGCCGCCGTCTCCGCCAAGTGCTAAACCTTGTACAGGTTCGTCAATGACAAGGAAGCCAGCGCATGTCAGTCGTTACAGAAGTCTCTCCCGATGGGCAAAAACTGACGATTTCGATCAAGGGTCGGTTCGATTTCGGTCGCCATCAGGAATTTCGCGAGTCCTATGAGCGGCTCAGCAAGAAACCCGACTCCATTGTGGTGGACCTCAAGGAGGCCACCTACCTCGACAGTTCGGCGTTGGGCATGCTGCTCCTGCTGCGTGACCATGCCGGCGGCGACCATTCCGACGTGCGGGTGATCAACAGCAGCTCGGATGTGCGAAAGATCCTCGCCATTTCCAATTTCGACAAGCTGTTCTACATCGCTTGACGGCCATGCAGTTGCAGGAGCCGCTGACCATCCTGATCGCCGAGGACAGCACCGCCGACCGCTTGCTGCTGTCGACCATCGTCCGCCGTCAGGGCCATGAGGTGCTGACCGCCGACAACGGTGAGGAAGCGCTGGAGGTGTTCCGTCGCGAGCAGCCGCAGCTGGTGCTGATGGACGCGATGATGCCGGTGATGGACGGCTTCGAGGCGGCGCGCCGGATCAAGGCGCTGGCGGGGGAAACCCTGGTGCCGATCATCTTTCTGACGTCGCTCACCGAAAGCGAGGCGCTGGCGCGTTGCCTGGATGCCGGTGGCGACGATTTTCTGGCGAAGCCGTACAGTCCGGTGATCCTTGCCGCCAAAATCAAGGCGATGGATCGCCTGCGACGCCTGCAGGCCACGGTGCTGGAGCAGCGTGACCTCATTGCCCGGCACCACGATTACCTGATCAACGAGCAGCGGGTCGCCAAGGCGGTTTTCGACAAGGTCGCCCATTCCGGCTGCCTGAGCGCGCCGAACATCCGTTACCTGCAATCGCCTTATGCCCTGTTCAACGGCGACCTGTTGCTGGCGGCGTATACCCCCGCCGGCGACATGCATGTGCTGCTCGGCGACTTCACCGGGCATGGCTTGCCCGCCGCCGTCGGGGCCATGCCGCTGGCCGAGGTGTTTTACGGCATGACCGCCAAGGGCTACGGGCTGGCCGAGACCCTGCGCGAGATGAACGCCAAGCTCAAGCGCATCCTGCCGGTGGACATGTTCTGCTGCGCGACCCTGCTGTGCCTGAGTGCGCAGCGCCGCTCGGTGGAGTACTGGAACGGCGGCTTGCCCGACGGCTACCTGCACCGCATCGCCACCGGTGAGCGCACACCGCTGGCGGCGCACCACCTGCCGTTGGGGGTGCTCAGCCCGCAGGCCTTCGACGACCGCACCGAGGTGCTGCCGATGGCGGTCGGGGACCGGGTGTTCCTGCTCTCCGACGGGGTGATCGACACGTGCGACGCCAATGACCAGTTGTTCGGCGTCGAGCGCCTGCAGCAGGTGTTCGCGGCCAACCGTGAGCCCGACCGGCTCTTCGATGACATCGAGCTGGCGCTCAAGGCGTTTCGCGGCGAGGCCCGGGACGATGTCAGCATGGTCGAAGTCAGCCTGCTGGAGGCTGCCCAGGTCAACGTGCCGGTGCCGGTGTACTCCGACAGCGGCCAGTCCTGCCCGCTCGACTGGTCGGTGGGCTTCGAGTTCCGCGGGGCGACCCTCAAGCGCTTCAATCCGTTGCCGTACCTGCTGCAGCTGCTGCTGGAGGTGCACGGGCTGCGCGCGCAGAGCGGGGCGCTGTACAGTGTGCTTGCGGAGTTGTATTCCAATGCCCTGGAGCACGGCGTCCTGGGGCTCGATTCGAGCCTCAAGTGCGATGCCAGCGGGTTTGCGCGTTACTATGAGCAGCGCAACGCCCGTCTCGACGCCTTGCGGGACGGTTACGTGCGGGTGCATTTTCAGGTGGTGCCGAAGGGTGGGGGCGGAAGCCTGGTCATCCGGGTCGAGGACAGCGGCAACGGTTTCGACGTGGCGCGGGTGATGGAGCGACCTTCGGCGGATGTCCGTCTGTCGGGACGCGGGGTCAGCCTGATCCGCCAGTTGGCGCGCAGCGCCCATTGGTCGGACGACGGCCGCAGTGCCCGCGTGGAGTTTTCCTGGGAGGCTCTGGCATAATCCGCGCATTCTTGATCAGGGAGTGAACAAGTGGCTGACATACATGTGGATCGCGACGTACTGAGTGCGATGGCTGAAGTCATGGAGGACAACTATCCGGAGTTGCTGGATGCCTTCATGGCCGACTCCGAAAACCGGCTGCGGGAGCTGCAGAAGACCGTCGATGCCGACGTGCTGTCTTTCGTGGCCCACAGCTTCAAGGGCAGCAGCAGCAACATGGGGGCCACCCGGTTGGCCGAGCTTTGCCATGAGCTGGAGCTGCACGCCAAGGACAAAAGCCCGTCCGAAATCATCAAGCTGGTCGCCGACATCAACAGCGAGTTCGCGGATGTGCGGCCTGTCTACGAGGCCGAGCGACAGCGTTCGCTGACTCACTGAGCGTGCCGTCCGGCGTTTTTGTTCCGTGGGTCGTGAAACTGGCCCGGCACTTGCAGTCATCTCGCTCAACTGTACCTACGATCCCAGTGCAGCGGAGACCGTATCATGCCTGCAACCCCTAACATTCTTCTTCAGGCTGCCGCCCAGGCCAAGGCGCAGGCCGCCTCTGCCAAAAGCTCGGCCGTGGCCGCAGAGCCCGGGGACAAGGCCTCCAGCTTCGCTCAGGTGTTTGCCGACCAAGGGCCGGCAAAGCCTTCGGTCGCCACCGCTACGCCGGTGAAATCTGCGCGCGACAGCGGCGCGGACAGCGGCGGCAAAAAGGACGTCGGCAAGGATCAGTCTGCCGCTCCCGAACCTGCGGTTGCCGATAGCGGCAAACCCTTGCCCGCCGACAAGCCGGCCTCCGGCTCGACGGATGAGCGCAGCGCCAGCGACGACGATTCGACGCAAACCCCTCAGACGCCTGTGGCGGATGCGCCGCCGGTGGATCCGGCGCTGGATCCGGCCTTGGTCGAGGCGGTGCAGCCGCCGGTGACCGTGCCGGCCGAGCCTGCGCCCGTGGTGGAGACGCCCGCACCGGTCAAGGCCGAAACCCCGGCGGTGGCGGCGTTGCCGACGCCGGCCCCGGCGCCGGTGGCCGACAGCGGTTTCGACCCGGAGGCCGATCCGCTCGACAACTTGCCGGCCGTGCGCCTGGCGATGGAGCAGAGCGGCCACATTTCCGCTTCCAGCCAGGCCCAGCCCAAAGCGGCGCCGACCTCGGCACAGGCTCAGGCCGACGGTGAATTGACTGCGGCGCAGAACTTCGCCGCCGGCATGGCCAACATGCTCGATGTGCAGGCGGACAAGGACAGCACCAGCCAGGGCGGCGAAAAGGCCTTCAGCGGCCTGCTCGATGAGGGGCTCAAGGATCTCAAGTCCGCCAGCAGCGATACCCGCGTCGATGATTTCGCCAACCGTCTGGCGGCGCTGACGCAGGCGGCCACACCGAAAACCGCCAATGCCCTGCCGGTGAACCAGCCGATCGCCATGCACCAGAGCGGCTGGACCGAAGAGGTGGTCAACCGCGTCATGTACCTCTCGAGCGCCAATCTCAAGGCGGCCGACATCCAACTGCAGCCGGCCGAACTGGGGCGGTTGGACATCCGGGTGAACATGGTGCCGGACCAGCAGACCCAGGTGACGTTCATGAGCGCCCATCCGAGCGTGCGTGAGGCGCTGGACGGCCAGATGCACCGTCTGCGCGAGATGTTCACCCAGCAGGGGATGGGGCAGGTCGACGTCAACGTCTCCGACCAGAACCGTGGCTGGCAGGGTCAGGAACAGGCACAGCAAGGCCAGCAGGGCGGTCGCGCCCAGGCAGCCGGCGGACGCCTGGACTCGACAGACGAAGAATTGGCGGCCGTGGCGGCGGCTGAGTCGGCTGCCCAGGCCACCAGCGTGATCGGCACCAGCGCCGTCGACTACTACGCCTGACGCAACGCGATACCTTGTGGGAGCCAGCCTGCTGGCGATAGCGTCCTGACGGTCAACCCGTGGTTGACGGTGAGGGGGGCATCGCCAGCAGGCTGGCTCCCGCATTCGTTTTGCGGCGTGTCCGGGCCTGCGCTCCGACACTTCTGGCATAACACTTGCTCTTGCCTTGCCGTGCGACTGTGAAAACCCGATTAATGACGGATTATTGGCATGGCGAAGAGCGAAGCAGCAGCTGTAAAAGACCCCGCAACCAAAGGCAAACTCAAGCTGATCATCCTGATTGTGGTGGCATTGCTGCTGGCGATCGGTGCCTCCGTGGGCGCGACCTGGTACTTCATGCACAGCGCTCAGAGCAAGCCTGCACCGACGGCCGAAGCGGCCCCGGTGGGCAAGCAGCCGGCGATCTTCGAGCCGATGGCGCCGGCCTTCGTGGCCAACTACAACCAGAACGGCCGCCAGCGCTACATGCAGGTGAGCATCACCATGCTGGCGCGCAACCAGGCGGACCTGGACGCGCTCAAGGTGCACATGCCGGTGATCCGCAACAACCTGGTGATGCTCTTCTCCGGTCAGGACTTCGCCACCCTGGCGACGCCGGTCGGTCAGGAAATGCTGCGTCAGAAGGCCACCGCCAGCGTGCAGGAAGTGGCGCAGAAGGAACTGGGCAAAGTGGTGATCGAACAGTTGCTTTTCACTAATTTCGTATTGCAGTAGGAACACGACATGGCCGTGCAGGATCTGCTGTCCCAGGATGAGATCGACGCGCTGTTGCATGGCGTCGACGACGGTCTGGTACAGACCGATAACGCCGCCGAGCCGGGCAGCGTCAAAAGCTACGACCTGACCAGCCAGGATCGCATCGTCCGCGGACGCATGCCGACCCTGGAGATGATCAACGAGCGTTTCGCCCGCTACACCCGCATCAGCATGTTCAACATGCTGCGCCGTTCGGCGGACGTCGCCGTCGGCGGCGTGCAGGTGATGAAGTTCGGCGAGTACGTACACTCGCTGTACGTGCCGACCAGCCTCAACCTGGTCAAGATCAAACCGTTGCGCGGCACCGCGCTGTTCATCCTCGACGCCAAGCTGGTGTTCAAGCTGGTGGACAACTTCTTCGGCGGCGACGGCCGTCACGCCAAGATCGAAGGGCGTGAGTTCACCCCGACCGAGCTGCGCGTGGTGCGCATGGTGCTGGAGCAGGCCTTCGTCGACCTGAAGGAAGCCTGGCAGGCGATCATGGAAGTCAACTTCGAGTACATCAACTCGGAAGTGAACCCGGCCATGGCCAACATCGTAGGCCCGAGCGAAGCCATCGTGGTGTCCACGTTCCACATCGAGCTCGACGGCGGCGGCGGCGACCTGCACGTGACCATGCCGTACTCGATGATCGAACCGGTGCGCGAGATGCTCGACGCCGGCTTCCAGTCGGACCTGGACGACCAGGACGAGCGCTGGGTCAACGCCCTGCGCCAGGACGTGCTCGACGTGGCGGTGCCGATCGGCGCCACCGTCGCCCGCCGCCAGCTGAAGCTGCGCGACATCCTGCACATGCAGCCGGGTGATGTGATCCCGGTCGAGATGCCGGAAGACATGATCATGCGCGCCAACGGCGTGCCGGCCTTCAAGGTCAAGATGGGCTCGCACAAGGGCAACCTCGCGTTGCAAGTGATCGAGCCGATCGAGCGGCGCTGAGCCGCGCCTCCACCCCTTTTGGTTTTTACCGGTTTTTTTGCCCGCCGAGGACAAATGATGAACGACGATATGAACACCCAGGACGACCAGGCGCTGGCCGACGAGTGGGCTGCGGCCCTGGAAGAGACCGGCGAGGGCGGCCAGGCCGACATCGACGCGCTGCTGGCGGCCGATGCGGGCGTCTCCAGCTCCAACCGTGTGCCGATGGAAGAGTTCGGCAGCCACCCGAAGAACAATGAGCCGGTGTCGCTGGACGGTCCGAACCTGGACGTGATCCTCGACATCCCGGTGTCGATCTCGATGGAAGTGGGCAGCACCGACATCAACATCCGCAACCTGCTGCAGCTCAACCAGGGCTCGGTGATCGAGCTGGACCGTCTGGCCGGCGAGCCGCTGGACGTGCTGGTCAACGGCACTCTGATCGCCCACGGCGAGGTGGTGGTGGTCAACGAAAAGTTCGGCATCCGCCTGACCGACGTGATCAGCCCAAGCGAACGCATCAAGAAGCTGCGCTGAGTGAACAAGGCGCTCGGTTTCTTGTTGGGCATGGCGTTGCCGGTCGCGGCGCTGGCGGTCGAGCCGGCGGCGACTGCCGCCACGGCGGCCGCGCCTGCGGTCAGCGGCGGCGTCGCCGGTCAGCTGACGCAACTGGTGCTCGGCCTGCTGCTGGTGCTCGGCCTGATCTTCTTTCTCGCCTGGCTGCTGCGCCGGGTGCAGCAGGCCGGTCCCGCCGGCAAGGGCCAGGTGATCGAGCTGATCGGCTCCCGCGCGCTCGGCCCCCGCGACCGCCTGGTGCTGGTGCAGGTCGGCAACGAGCAGATCCTGCTCGGCCTGAGCCCCGGCACCATCACCGCGCTGCATGTGCTCAAGGAGCCGGTCGACGTGCCGGCCGCCGCCGAAAAGGCCACTCCGGAGTTTGCCCAGCATCTGTTGAAGGTGCTCGGCAAGGATCAGAAGGATAAGAAGTAATGGGTGCGTTGCGCATCGTCTTGACCCTGGCCCTGATGCTGGCCGCGCCGCTGGCGTTCGCCGCCGATCCGCTGTCGATCCCGGCGATCACGCTGGGCACCAACGCCGAGGGCGCGCAGGAGTATTCGGTCAGCCTGCAGATCCTGCTGATCATGACGGCGCTGAGCTTCATTCCGGCGTTCGTCATCCTGATGACCAGCTTCACCCGGATCATCATCGTCTTCTCGATCCTGCGTCAGGCCCTGGGCCTGCAGCAGACGCCGTCGAACCAGATCCTCACCGGCATGGCGCTGTTCCTGACCTTGTTCATCATGGCGCCGGTGTTCGACCGGGTGAACAACGACGCGCTGCAGCCTTACCTGGCGGAAAAGCTCACGGCCCAGCAGGCGGTGGAAAAGGCCCAGGTGCCGATCAAGGACTTCATGCTGGCCCAGACCCGCTCCACGGACCTTGAGCTGTTCATGCGCCTGTCCAAGCGCACCGACATCGCGACGCCGGAGCAGGCGCCGCTGACGATCCTGGTGCCGGCCTTCGTGACGTCCGAGCTCAAGACCGCGTTCCAGATCGGCTTCATGATCTTCATCCCGTTCCTGATCATTGACCTGGTGGTCGCGAGCGTGCTGATGGCGATGGGTATGATGATGCTGTCGCCGCTGATCATTTCCCTGCCGTTCAAAATCATGCTG